>CAJCIY010000331.1 GCA_903970495.1 Candidatus Melainabacteria bacterium
CGCGCGGCCGCGTCCCGAGCCCCACCGACGCCGAGGCCGCCGCCGGCGACCGCCGCGCCATCTAGTACGTGGGCAGCGAGGGGTCGACCTGCGACTGCCACGCGAGCACGCCGCCCTGGACGTGCACCGCGTCGCGGAAGCCGGCCTGCTTGAGCACCGCCAGCGCCTCCGCGGAGCGGACACCGCTCTTGCAGTGCAGGACGATCTTCTTGTCGGTCGGCAGGCCCGAGAGCGCGGCCCCGCTGACGATCTCGCCCTTGGGGATCAGGTGGCTGCCCGGGATCTTCACGATCTCGTACTCGGCCGGCTCGCGGACGTCGACGATGTACGGGTCGGTCCCGCCGTCGACCATCGCCTTGAGCTCCGCCGCGGTGATCGTCGAGCCGGCGGCGGCCTCGGTCGCCTCCTCGGACACGACGCCGCAGAAGGCCTCGTAGTCGATGAGCTCGGTGACCGGCTGGCCGTCCGGGTCGGGGCGGACCTTGACCTGGCGGTAGGTCATCTCGAGGGCGTCGTAGATCATCAGCCGGCCGAGCAGCGGCTCGCCGATGCCCATGATCAGCTTGACGGCCTCGGTCGCCATGATGGAGCCGATCGAGGCGCAGAGGATGCCCAGCACGCCGCCCTCGGCGCACGAGGGCACCATCCCGGGCGGCGGCGGCTCGGGGTAGAGGTCGCGGTACTGGATGCCGGTCTCCTGCACGCCGTCGGGGCCGACCGGCGGCGCCGCCCAGAAGACGCTCGCCTGGCCCTCGAACCGGTAGATCGACCCCCAGACGTACGGCTTGCCCAGCAGCACGCAGGCGTCGTTGACGAGGTAGCGGGTGGCGAAGTTGTCGGTGCCGTCGACGATCAGGTCGTACTGGCCGAAGATCTCGAGCACGTTGTCGGAGTCCAGCCGCGTCTGGTGCAGGTTCACCTGGACGTACGGGTTGATCTCGGCGATCGAGTCGCGCGCGCTCTCGGCCTTGGGCTTGCCGACATCCGACTGGCCGTGGATGACCTGGCGCTGCAGGTTGGACTCGTCGACGACGTCGAACTCGACGATGCCGAGGGTGCCGACGCCGGCCGCCGCGAGGTAGAGCAGCGCGGGCGAGCCGAGGCCGCCGGCGCCGACGCACAGGACCTTGGCGTTCTTGAGCCGCTTCTGCCCGATGGTGGCGACGTCGGGGATGATCAGGTGCCGGCTGTAGCGCATGACCTCGTCACGGCTCAGCTCTGCGGCGGGCTCGACCAACGGGGGCAGGCTCACGGACTCTCCTCGTGCGATGGGGCGACCTCGGCGTCGCCTGCACCAGCATGCCGCGCGCGGTCGGCATTCCCCCGGCGGGTGGTCAGTGCTTGCGGCGGAAGAGGCCCTTGCGGGCCGGTGCCGGCTGGGCGCCGGGCTCGGGCAGCACGTCGGGCGTGACGACGGTCCCGCCGGCGGACGGCGGCGGCAGCGCGGGGCGCGCCGGGTCGCCGTCGACCGGGCTCCCGACCGTGTGCAGCGTGTACGCGGGCTGGGGCGCTTCCGGCTCGGGCGCTTCCGGCTCGAGGGCTTCGGGCTCTGCCGGCTCCGCTTCAGCCGAGTCCTCGACGTGCACGTCAACGGCCGCCGCAGGGACGGGTTCCACCTCGGCTGTCTCGCCTGTCTCGGCCGCGGCGTCCGTGGCGTCCGTGGCTCCGTCGACCTCGGCGTACGTTGCGTCGCCCTTGGCCCAGGCCTCGACCTGCCCGTGCTCGGGCTCGTCGGACGCCGCGAGGCCGACCGGCTCGGCGGCGACCGTCTCCGGTGGCAGCAGACCGAGGTCGTCGGTCCCGTACGCGGGAACCGGCTCCAGGTCGGCCGCCGGCTCGAGGTCAACCGGCTCCGGGTCGGCCGGCGCGACGTCGTCCGGCTCGTCAGCTGCCGCCGGCCCGAGGTCGGCCTGCTCGGGATCCGGCGCCGGCTCGAGGTCGGTCTGCTCCGGATCGGCAACGGGCTCCGGATCGGCCGGCTCGGCGTCGAGGACCGGCTCCGGTCCGGTCGGCTGGGGATCGAAGGCGACCGGCTCGAACGTGGGCGCCGTCGGCCCCTGACCGGCCGGGACCGCGGCGGCGGCGCGCCCGCCCAGCACGGCCTGCGCGAGCGCCAGCACCGCCTCGTCGACGTGCTGGGTGATGCGGAGCTCGGCCGCGCGCAGCTGCTGGGACACGTCGCGGTCGCTGGGCAGGCCGGACACCGCGGCCGTGAGCTGCGCGTGCATCCGGCCCTCGACGCCCTCGAGCTGGTGCGCGAGCTGGCCGCTGGTGTCGGTCGCCCGGAGCACGTCCAGCCGCTCCGCCAGCCGTCGCTCGGTCTCGGCGAGCCGCTCGCCCATGTCGTTGACGAGGTCGTCGTGCGTGACGGCCCCCGCGGGGGCCACCAGCCCCTGCAGCGCGTCGAGCTGGCTGTCGAGCCGCTCGCCGAGCCCGGTGCCGAACGCGGTCAGGTGTTCGGCCAAGCGCTCGTCGACGATGCCGGCGAGGTCGGGCAGCGGCTCGGAGGCCACGGGCTGAGCGAGCCCGTCCAGTCGGTCGGTGACGTCGCGCAGGCTGGACAGCACCTGCGGCAGCAGCGACACCTGCTCGTGCAGCGAGGCCAGCGTCACCTGCAGCGACGCCAGCTCGGCCCGCAGCTGACCGGACTCGGCGACGGTCTCGGTCAGCGCCGCGCTGACGCCGTCGACCTGCCGCGTCGTCTCGGACAGGCCGTGGCCGACGGCACTCGTGACTGCCGGGCCGATCGCGTCGGGCAGCGCCGCGACGTCGGTGCGTACGCCGGCCAGACCGTCGTGCAGGTCGGTCATCGTGATCCCGTCAGGCCCGCCGGCCGGAGCCGCCGGCGGCTGCGAGGTCCTGGCCACCGCGAGCGCGACGGCGTCGGCCGCGGACTGCGCGAGAGCGTCGAGGCGGGCCGTCAGCTCGGCATGGCGGAGCGCCTCGCTGTCGCGCAGCTCACCGACCGAGGTGCGCAGGCCGTCGACGCCGGCCCGCAGGTCGCCGAGGTCGGGTCCCGCGGTCGCCGACGGTGCCGGCTCGGAGGTCTGCGCGGACGGTTCGGGGTCGTCGCCGGGCAGCGTCGCCAGCGCCCCGCGGACGTCGCGCAGGAGCTGCTCGAGCTCCGGCTGCGCGGCGCCCTCGGTGGCCGGCGGCGGCCAGGCAGGTGGCGGCGGAGCGGCGGGCGCGTTCAGCGGGTCCGCGTCGGGGCGGCTCGGCTCCGGCGCGAGCGGCTGGCCCCCGTCGGCCGGTTGGAACTCCTCGTACCCACCGGGCACGGCGTCGTCCTCCGCCGCGAAGAACGGCGTGGAAGAGCCCTGCTCGGGCGTGTCGGTCACGCGGCCAGTATCTACGCGCGGGGCTCGTCGAGGAACGACCTCGCCAGCGTGGCGAACTGCTCCGGGAGCTCCATCATCGTGACGTGCCCGGCGTCCGGGAACACCTCGAGCCGCGCCCCGCCCGCGGCCTGCCCGAACGCGGCGTGCACCTTCGGTGCCACGGCCACCGGGACGAGCCTGTCCTGCGCTCCCCACACCAGCAGCACCGGCGCCCTCACCGTGCGGGCGGCCGACCACAGCGACCGCTTCCCCGGCAGCAGGTACGAGCCGATGAGCCCTCGCGCCGACCCGATGAACGCCCGCGACGCCCAGTCGTCCTCGGCGTGCAGCCGGCCGTCCTCCACCGCCTCGGCCATCCGCTCCGGCGTGATGCGCGACGGGTCGGCGTAGCAGAGCTCGAGCACGCCGCGTACGCGGTCCGCCACCGACACCCGGTCCATCACGCGGTCGGCGAGACGCGCCGCGCCGGGCAGCAGCAGCGGCAGCATCTGCAGGTCACGGGCCCGCCGCGGGTCGAGCTGCGGAAACGCCGGGGAGATGAGCACCAGGCTGCGGATCAGGTCGGGACGACGGGCGGCCACCAGCGTCGCGGTGGCGCCGCCGAGGGAGTTGCCGACGAGGTGCACCGGGCCGCGCGCGCTGCTCACGATCAGGGCGATGACGGCGTCGACGTGGGTGGCCAGCCGGTACCGGCCGTTCGCGGACGCCGGGCTGCGGCCGTGGCCGGGCAGGTCGGGGGCGAGCGAGGCGAGCCGGTCGCCGAGCAGACCCATGGTGTCGGTCCAGTTGGTGGAGCTGCCGCCCAGGCCGTGGACGAGGACGGCGGGCTCGCCGGTCCCGTGCTCGCGGACGAACAGGCGGTGCCGGCCGGCGTCGCGCAGCTCGCCGGGCCAGGGGGTGCAGGCCTCGAGGGTGGGGGCGGTCACGCGCTCCTCCTGCCCGCGGAGCCCTTCTTCGCCACGCTCTTCGAGGTGCTCTTCGTCGCAGCCTTGGCGGCCGTCTTCGTCGCCGCCTTGGCGGGTGCGGCCTTCTTGGCCGCCTTGGCCGGCGCCGCCTTCCTGGCCGGCGCCTTCTTGGCCGGGGCCTTCCCGGGAGCCGCCCGCTTGGCCGCCGTCGCGGCCGGCTTCGTCGCGGCGACCTCGTCGGCCTCGGCGCCCCGGGCCTTCTTCGCGGCGGCGACGCTGGCCCGCAGCGCGGCCATCAGGTCCAGGACCTCGCCGCCCTCACCGTCGTCCGTACCCGGTGGGGTGAGGACCTCCCGGCCCTCGACCTTGGCCGACACGACCTGCTCGACCGCCTCCCGGTACGCGTCGGTGTACTGCGTCGGGTCGAAGTCGCCGGCGAGCGAGTCGATCAGCGAGGTCGCCATCGCGAGCTCCTGCGGGCGGACGGCGATGTCCTCGTCGAGGAAGTCGAACTCGGCCGGCCGGATCTCGTCGGGCCAGAGCATCGTCTCGAGCACGAAGACGCCGTCCCGTACCCGCAGCGCCGCCAGCTGCTCGCGGCGGCGGAGCGCGACCTTGACGATGGCGACCCGCTCGGAGGAGACGAGGGCGTCGCGGAGCAGTGCGTACGGCTTCAGCGCGCCGGCGCCCTCGGGCTCGAGGTAGTAGGTCTTCTCGAAGTAGATCGGGTCGACCTGCGCGAGCGGCACGAACGCGTCGACCTCGATCGAGCGGCTCGTCGTCAGCGGCAGGTCGGCGAGGTCGGCGTCGGTGAGGATCACCGTCTCGCCGCCGGGCAGCTCGTAGCCCTTGCCGATGTCGGCGTACGAGACCTCCTCGCCGTCGGCGGCCGCGACGCGCTTGTACTTGATGCGCGAGCCGTCCTTGATGCGCACCTGGTGGAAGGAGACGTCGCGTTCCTCGGTCGCCCGGAACAGGCGTACCGGGATGCTGATCAGCCCGAAGCTGACCGAGCCCTTCCAGACGGCGCGCATGCACGGATGGTAGGGGCCATGATCGGGTCGTGGCGACCGGCGCGAGCGTGACCGTGGAGGGCCGGGCGCTCGCCCTCACCAACCTCGACAAGCCGCTCTACCCCGACGGCTTCGCCAAGGGCGAGGTCATCGACTACTACTCGCGCGTCGCGCCGGCGATGCTGCCGCACCTCGCGGGTCGGCCGGCGACCTTCGTCCGGTTCCCCAACGGAACCGAGGGCCACTCGTTCTTCGAGAAGAACGCGGCGCGCGGTCGCCCCGACTGGGTCCGGACCGTACGGCTGCCGGCGCCCGGCTCGACCAAGGACCGCGAGATGATCGACTACGCGGTCGTCGACGACCTGCCGACGCTGGTCTGGGCGGCGAACCTCGCGGCGCTCGAGATCCACGTGCCGCAGTGGCGGGTCGGCCCGCGCGGCGGGGCCCGCG
>CAJCIY010000332.1 GCA_903970495.1 Candidatus Melainabacteria bacterium
CCGGGCAGCGGGTCGGAGCCGCCGAAGCCGGGTGGGTCGATGACGATCACCCGGTACTCCGCGGCGAGGAGCGCCGCCAGCCGCCGGTAGATCACCGAGCTGCGCGGGCGGTTCGGGTAGAGCAGGACGGTCTCGCCGCTCCCCTGGTCCAGGTAGTGGATCTGGCCCCACGGCGCTTCGACGTATCCCCGCTTCATGGCGGTGGTCCCTTCGCTCGAGTGCCGCCCGCGAGGCTCTGCGGCGTCGTCGCCACGGCGTCCAGGTCTCGGCCGTACCTCGAAAAGTTAGGCGGCGGCGGGAACCCCGTCAATGCCTTGAGGGCATTCATCTGATGTTTGTCATCGACGGCGATGCGCCTCTATCGTGGAGCCTGTCGCGTGCGCCGCAGAGAGGCTTGCCAAATGTCTGTTGTACGACCGCCCACCGCGGACGCCGCCCGGTCGGGCACCGGGGAGGTCTGGGTCGACGGCCGCCCGCTGATGGTCACCGGTCCGCTCGTGGAGCTCGTGAACCCCGCCACCGAGGACGTGATCGGCACCTCGGTCGCCGCAGACCGGGCCGCCGTGACGGCCGCTGTCGACGCGGCGCGTCGCGCGTTCGACGCCGGGCCGTGGCGCCACACCCCGCTGGCCGACCGCATCGCCGTGCTCGGTGGACTGCTCGACGCGGTGCAGGAGCAGGGCGAGCGGTTCGCGTCGCTGCAGACCGCCCAGATGGGCGTGCCGCTGTCGATCTCGCGGATCCTCGTCGCGGGCGCGGCTCGGATGCTGCGGTCCTACGTCGAGGGCGCCGCCGGCATCGCGTTCTCCTACCTCCGGCGCGACGTCGTCGGCCAGTCGCTCGTCAGCCTCGAGCCGGTCGGCGTCGTGGCCGTCGTGATCCCGTGGAACGGGCCGCTCTCCTCGATCGTCAGCAAGGCGGTGCCGGCCCTGATGATGGGGTGCAGCGTCGTGCTGAAGCCGGCACCCGAGACGCCGCTCGAGGCGCTGCTGTTCGCCGAGCTCGCCACCGCCGCCGGGCTCCCCGATGGCGTCTTCAACGTCGTCACCGGCGGCGCCGCCACCGGCGAGGCGCTGGTGACGGCACCCGGCGTCGACAAGGTCAGCTTCACCGGCAGCACGGCCGCGGGCCGGCGCGTGGGCGAGCTGTGCGGCGGCCGCTTCACCCGTACGAGCCTGGAGCTGGGCGGGAAGTCGGCGGCCATCGTCCTCGACGACGCCGACCTCGAGCGCACCGTCCCGGATCTGGTGAACGGCAACTTCTTCAACACCGGGCAGATCTGCGTCGCCGTCTCCCGGGTGCTGCTGCCCGCCTCCCGCTACGACGAGCTTCTCGGGGCGCTGCGCGAGACCGGTGGCAGCCGGGTGGTCGGCGATCCGCTCGACCCCGCGACCCAGCTGGGTCCGCTCGTCACCTCCCGCCAGCGCGACCGGGTGGAGGCGTACGTCGCCGCGGGCCGCGACCAGGGTGCCCGGCTCGTGCTCGGCGGCGGGCGGCCCGCCCACCTCGACCGCGGGTGGTACGTCGAGCCCACGATCTTCGCCGAGGTCGACAACGCGATGACCATCGCCCGCGAGGAGATCTTCGGGCCGGTCATGTCGGTGCTGCGCTACCGCGACGAGGACGAGGCCGTCGCGCTCGCCAACGACACCGAGTACGGCCTGCACGGCGCGGTCTTCGGCGCCGACCCCGAGCGCGCGCTGAGCGTCGCGCGGCGCATCGGCTCCGGGTCGGTCGGCGTCAACACCGCCAACCTGACGCCCGGGACGCCGTACGGCGGGCTGCGGGCCTCCGGCGTGGGCCGCGAGCACGGGCGCGAGGGGCTCGAGTCGTTTCTCGAGCTGCACTCCTACGTGCTGCCGGCCGAGCTCGCCGAGTCTCTCGAGGCGGCCGGCACGCCCGTCGCCTGAGCCGCCGGGTCGAAGTCGTAGAACGACGCGTTGCGCGACGGCGCGGCCGACAGGTCGAGCAGGTCCGGGTCGCGTCCCTGCACCAGGGTGCCCTCGTGCCGGGAGGCGAGCAGCACCTCCTCGGTACGCGGCCGGCGGGCGCTCTCGTAGCTCTCCAGCCCGGCCTCGTCGGGGCTGGCCGCCAGCGCCTGCGCCAGCACCAGACCGTCCTCGATCGCCATCGCAGACCCGAGGCCGAGGAACGGCAGCATGGGATGCGCTGCGTCGCCGAGCAGGCTGACCCGCCCGTCGCGCCAGCGCGGCAGCGGTGGGCGGTCGTACAGCGCCCACTTCGCGAGCTGCTCCCGTGGCGCGACCGCCAGCAGGCCGGTCACGTCGGGGTGCCAGCCGTCGTAGAGCGCGACGAGCTCCTCGGGGGTGGCCGGCGTCGTCCAGCCCTCGCCGGTCCAGGAGTCGGTCCGCGCGATGGCCACGCAGTTCACGGTCGCACCCCGGCGCAGGGCGTACCGGTTCAGCACGCGGCCCGGTCCGATCCACACCGCGGCGCGGCCGGTCCGGGCGACGTACGGCGAGGCGAGCTCGCCGGGGACCAGGCAGCGGAAGGCGACCTGGCCGGTGAACCGCGGCTGCTGCACCCCGAAGAGCCGGCCCCGGACGACCGAGCGCAGGCCGTCGGCGCCGACGAGCAGGTCGCCGCGCGTCGTCCGGCCGTCGGCGAAGACCGCCGTCACGCCGTCCGCGCCGGAGACGAGGTCGACGAGGCGGTGGCTCAGGTGCAGCGCGCCCGGAGCCCGGTCGCGCAGCGCTACCGCCAGCACGGCGTGCAGGTCGGCGCGGTGCACCTGCAGGTTGCGGGGCTCGTCGTCGAGGGCGTCGGCCGAGCCGTCCGTCGGGTCGACAGCGCCGTCGAGCAGCGCGCCGGTGCGGTAGTGCAGGAACGCGTTGCTGCGGACGACGCTGGCCCGCCGGCGGATCTCCCCGAGCACCCCCAGCTCGGCCAGCACCCGCTGCGCGCCGCGGCTGACGGTGAGGCCGGCGCCGACCTCGCCGAGGGCGGGCGCCTGCTCGAAGACCTGGACCTCGATCCCCCGGGCGTGCAGGGCCAGCGCGGCGGTCAGGCCGCCGAGGCCGGCTCCGACGACCAGGACCCGGGTCCGGTGCTCAGCCGGTCGGCTCACGACGGCCGAGGTCGACGGTGACCGCCTTGGTCTTGAGATAGGCATCGAGCCCCTCCTCGCCGAACTCGCGGCCCCAGCCGGACTGCCGGTTGCCGCCGAACGGGGTCTCCGGGCTGACGGCCGCGTGCA
>CAJCIY010000333.1 GCA_903970495.1 Candidatus Melainabacteria bacterium
ACCACCTCGACTTCCACGGCTCGATGGACCGCTACTTCGCCGCGAAGGCCTCGCTCTTCCGGCCGGACCGCTGCGGGACGGCCGTCATCTGCCTCGACGGCGAGTGGGGCCACCGGCTGGTCGAGCGGACGCGGCTCCCGCTCGTGACCTACGCGCTCGACGAGCCGCAGGCCGACTGGACGGTCGACGACGTCGTCGCCGACGCGCGCGGCTCGCGGTTCCGGGCGCTCGGCCCGGGCGGCGAGGACATCGCGATGGGCGTCGCGCTGCCCGGTTCGTTCAACGTCGCCAACGCGCTCGGTGCGCTGGCGACGCTGGTCGCCGTCGGGCTCGACGCCGAGCAGGTCGCGGCCGGGATCGCTGCCGCCACCGGCGTACCCGGTCGGCTGGAGCGGGTCGAGGCCGGCCAGCCGTACGCGGCGCTCGTCGACTACGCGCACACCCCCGACGCGGTCACGCGGGTGCTGGCGGCCCTCCGGCCGTTGACGCCGGGCCGGCTCGTGGTCGTCCTCGGCGCGGGCGGTGACCGCGACCCGGGCAAGCGGCCGGCGATGGCGCGGGCGGCCGTCGACGGCGCGGACCTCGCGGTGCTCACGAGCGACAACCCGCGGTCGGAGGACCCGCTCGCGATCCTCGCCGCGATGACCGACGGCCTGGTCGGCGACCACGTCGTCGAGCCGGACCGCAGGGCCGCGATCGCCTGCGCCGCAACCGGTCTCGGCCCCGGTGACACGCTGCTCGTGGCCGGCAAGGGCCACGAGACCGGGCAGGAGATCGCGGGGGTGGTCCACCCGTTCGACGACCGGGTCGTGCTCGCCGAGGTGGTGTCGGCGTGAGCTTCACCCTGGCGCAGCTCGCCGCGGCAACCGGTGGCCGCCTGGTCGGCCCGGACGTGTCGTTCGACCGCGTGGCGAGCGACTCGCGCGACGCCGCCGGCGCGCTGTTCGTGGCCATCGCGGGGGAGCGGGTCGACGGCCACGACTTCGCCGCGGACGCAGCCGCCGCCGGCGTGCTCGCCTCGCGTCCGGTCGCGGAGCCGTACGTGCTGGTGCCGGACACCGTCGTCGCCCTCGGGGCCTTCGCCGGCTGGCACCGCGACCGGCTCACCGCCCGGGTCGTCGGCGTCACGGGGTCGGCCGGCAAGACCTCGACGAAGGACCTGCTGGCCGCCGTCCTCGCCGAGGGCGGACCGGTGGTCGCGCCGCCCGGCTCGCTCAACACCGACGTCGGTGCGCCGCTCACGGTGCTGCGGGCGACGGCGGAGACGGCGCACCTGGTCGTCGAGATGGGCGCGCGCCACGTCGGCGACATCGCCCGGCTCTGCGCGATGGCCCGCCCGCAGACGGCCGTCGTGCTCAACGTCGGGTCCGCGCACCTCGGCGAGTTCGGCAGCCGCGAGGCGATCGCCGCGGCGAAGGGCGAGCTGGTGGAGGCGGCGACCGACCTCGCCGTCCTCAACGCCGACGACCCGCTGGTCGCCGGCATGGCCGGCCGCGCCCGGAGCCGCGTACGGACCTTCGGCGCCGCGGGCGAGGTACGCGCCGAGGACCTGGTCCTCGACCGCGGCCGCCCGGCGTTCCGGCTCGTCGCCCCCGAGGGGTCGACCCCGGTCCGGATGCTGCTCGTCGGCCGTCACCACGTCGGCAACGCCCTCGCCGCGGCGACGGTCGCCCTCGACGCCGGTCTGCCCGTCGAGGTGGTCGGCGCCGCCCTGAACCGGGCGACCCCCGCGAGCCGCTGGCGGATGGAGGTCACCGACCGCGCCGACGGCGTGACGGTGGTCAACGACGCCTACAACGCCAACCCCGAGTCGATGCGGGCGGCGATCGACGCGACCGCCGCGATCGCCGGCGGCGGCCGCGCCTGGGCGGTGCTCGGCCCGATGTACGAGCTCGGCGACGACGCCGAGGCCGATCACGCCGCCGTGGCCGCGTACGCCCGGGGAGCGGGCGCGCGGGTGGTCGCCGTCGACGCCCCCGCGTACGCCGCCGACGTCGAGGTGCCCGACGTCGCCGCCGCGGCCGACCTGCTCGCCGCCGAGGTACGCCCCGGCGACGTCGTGCTCGTGAAGGCCTCGCGCGCCGCGGGCCTGGAGCGGCTCGCCGCGGCGTTGCTGCGGCAGGATGCCCGGGTGGCCCCGGACGTACCCGCGTGAAGTCCGTCCTGGTCGCCGCGCTCACCGCGCTGCTGGTCTCGATCCTCGCGACGCCCGCGGTGATCCGCCTGTTCAGCAACCTCGGCTACGGCCAGGAGATCCGCGACGACGGCCCGGCGAGCCACCACACCAAGCGCGGCACGCCGACGATGGGCGGCACGGTCCTGGTGGCGGCAACGCTGCTGGGCTACCTCGTCGCCCACCTCGTCAGCGGGCACGGCCCCACCGCGTCGGCGCTGCTGGTGCTGATGACGATGAGCGGGCTCGGGTTCGTCGGCTTCCTCGACGATTTCATCAAGGTCCGCCACCGCCGCTCGCTCGGCCTGACCAAGACCGCGAAGCTGGTCGGGCAGGCCGCCGTCGCGGTGGTGTTCGCGGTCCTCGCGATGCAGTTCCGGGGTGGGATCGACGACCTCCATCCGGCGTCGACGCACATCTCGTTCATCCACGACTCGTCGATCGCGCTCGGCGCGGTCGGGTTCGTGGTGTGGGCGTACCTGATGATCAGCGGCACCTCGAACGCCGTGAACCTCACCGACGGCCTCGACGGTCTCGCGACCGGTGCGTCGGCGATGGTGTTCGCCGCGTACGTGATCATCTCCTTCTGGCAGTTCGGCAACCGGTGCGGTCAGGTCTCCACCACCTGCTACGTCGTCCGCGACCCGCTCGACCTCGCCGTCGTGGCGGCGGCGGCGATGGGGGCGTGCTTCGGGTTCCTGTGGTGGAACGCGCCGCCGGCCAAGATCTTCATGGGCGACACCGGCTCGCTGGCGCTCGGCGGTGCGTTCGCGACGATCGCGATCACCACCCGTACGGAGGTGCTGCTGGTGGTGCTCGCCGGGCTGTTCGTGGCCATCACCCTCTCGGTCGTGCTGCAGGTCGCCTTCTTCCGGACCACCGGCAGACGGGTGTTCCGGATGGCTCCGCTGCAGCACCACTTCGAGCTCGGCGGCTGGCGGGAGGTGACCATCGTGATCCGGTTCTGGATCCTCGGTGGCATCGCCGTGGCCTTCGGTCTCGGGCTGTTCTACGCCGAGTACCTCGCGCACGGGAACCTCGCCTAGAGCGCCACGCCGCGGTGCCTCCCCGCCGCGCGGTGTGCCGGCGGGCACCATGACCGTCGCTGCACCGCGTCCCCGACCGGTCTGGAGATCCCGATGACCACCGTGCCGCTTCCCCGCGCACGCGCCCTGCACGCCGTCCCCGATGCCAGGCCCCGGCTGCTCGACCGCCCGCTCGCGTCCTACTACCTCGTGCTCGGCTCCTCCGGGCTGCTCGTGGTGCTCGGCCTGGTGATGGTGCTGTCGGCCTCCGACGTGTCGTCCTACCAGCAGTCCGGCAACCCGTACGCACTGTTCGAGAAGCAGCTGATGTGGCTGCTGGCCGGCCTGCCGCTGGCGGTCGTCGCGGCCCGCATGCCGCTGACCTGGGTACGCCGCTGCGGCTACCCGCTGCTGCTCGTCGCGGTGGTCGGCCTGTTCGCGGTGCTCGTCCCCGGCGTGGGGGTGTCCGCCTACGGCGCGACCCGCTGGATCGGCGTCGGAAGCCTCACCGTGCAGCCCTCGGAGATCGCGAAGCTCGCCCTCGTCGTGTGGGGCGCGGACCTGCTGGTCCGCAAGTGGCGGCTGCTCGGGGAGTGGCGTCACCTGCTGGTGCCGCTGCTGCCCGTCGGCCTGATAACCGGCGCGCTCGTCATGGCCGAGCCCGACATGGGCACCACGATCGTGCTGCTGCTCATCGTGTTCACCCTGCTGTGGGTCGCCGGCGCGCCGCTGCGGCTGTTCGGCCTCTGCGTCGGCGGGATCGCGGTGCTGGGCACGTTCCTCGCGATCGCGGAGCCGTACCGGCTGGCCCGGCTGACCTCGTTCCTGCACCCGTTCCAGGACTCGCAGGTCGGCGGGTACCAGGCGGTGCAGGGCATCTACGCCCTCGCCGCCGGCGGCTGGTGGGGCAAGGGCCTCGGTTCGTCGGCCGAGAAGTGGGGCTACCTGCCGAACGCGCACACCGACTTCATCTTCGCCATCGTCGGCGAGGAGCTGGGCCTGCTCGGCACGCTGCTCATCATCGTGCTGTTCGGCGTCCTCGGGTTCGCCGGCATGCGCATCGCGCAACGCACGACAGACCGGTTCGTCAAGCTCGCGGCCGCGGCCATCACCGTCTGGCTCGTGGGCCAGGCCGTCGTCAACATGGGCGCCGTGGTCGGGGTGCTGCCGATCACCGGCATCCCGCTGCCGTTCATCTCCTTCGGCGGTTCGGCGCTGCTGCCGACGCTTGTCGCGGTCGGGCTGCTCGCCTCGTTCGCGCGTACGGAGAAGGGCGCGCCGCCGTTCCGCAGCCGCCGCGGCCGCGCGCGTCCCTGACGCGGTGACGACGGCGGCTCCCACCGTGCTGCTGGCCGCGGGCGGCACCGCGGGTCACGTCGAGCCGGCGCTCGCCACCGCGGATGCGCTCGCCGCCGCCGGGTTCCGACCGGTCGTGCTCGGCACGGGCAGCGGACTCGAGGCCCGTCTCGTCCCGGCCCGCGGGTACGCGCTGGTCACGGTGCCGCGGGTGCCGCTGCCCCGTCGCCCAAGCGTCGACCTGCTCACGCTGCCGGTCCGGCTGCGCGGCGCCCTGCGTGCCGCCGTGAGCATCCTCGACCGCGAGAAGCCCTGTGCCGTGGTGGGTTTCGGCGGGTACGCGGCGGTGCCGGCCTACCTCGCGGCGCGCCGACGTCGGGTGCCGATCGTCGTCCACGAGGCCAACGCCCGCGCCGGGATCGCGAACCGGCTGGGCGCCCGGCTCACCCGCGACGTCGCCGTCGCGAACCTCGACTGCGGGCTGCCGCACGCCCGGCTGGTCGGCATCCCGCTCCGCCCGGAGCTCGCCACCCTCGACCGGGTAGCGGGCCGGGCCGCGGCGCGCGCGGCGTTCGGACTGCCCGCCGACGGTCCGGTGCTGTGGGTGACCGGCGGCTCGCAGGGCGCCCGGAGCATCAACGCCGCCGTGGTCGCCGCGGCCGGGACCCTCGACGCCGCAGGGGTGTCGGTGCTGCACCACGCCGGGGCGAGCAACGCGACCCAGGTCGCCGCGCAGGTGGCGGCGTACCCGCGCCACGTGGTCGTGCCCTACGTCGAGCAGATGACCGACGCGTACGCCGCCGCCGACGTCGCGCTGTGCCGCGCCGGGGCGATGACCTGCGCCGAGCAGGCGGCGGTCGGGCTGCCGGCCGCGTACGTGCCGCTGCCGATCGGGAACGGCGAGCAGCGGCTCAACGCGCGTCCGACGGTCGAGGCCGGCGGCGGGCTGCTGGTCGACGACGCCGACCTCGACGCCGCCTGGATCGAGGCGCAGCTGCTGCCCGTGCTCGCCGACCCGGGCCGGATCGCGGCCATGGGCTCGGCCGCCCGGCGGACCGCTCCGGCCGACGCCGCGCAGGCGCTGGTGGCGATGGTGGTCGCGGCGGTTGACAGGATGGGGACGTGACCGCGCCGCCGCTCGACCGTGTGCACCTGGTCGGCATCGGTGGCGCCGGGATGAGCGGCATCGCCCGGATCCTGCTGACCCGGGGCGCCACGGTGAGCGGCAGCGACGCCAAGGACTCGACCGCGCTGGCGGCGCTGCGCGCGCTCGGGGCGACGGTCCACGTCGGCCACGACGCGGCGTACGTCGACGGCGCGCAGGTCGTCGTGTTCTCGGCCGCCATCCGCGAGACCAACCCCGAGATGGTCGCCGCCCGGGAGCGCGGGCTCACACTGCTGCCGCGGGTCGACGCGCTCGCCGAGCTGATGCGCGGCCGGATCGGGCTCGCCGTGGCCGGCACGCACGGCAAGACGACCACGACGTCGATGCTGGTGGTGGCGCTGCAGCACTGCCACCTCGACCCGTCCTTCGCGATCGGGGCCGACCTCAACGAGGCCGGCAGCGGCGCCCACGAGGGCACCGGCCCGCACTTCGTCGCCGAGGCCGACGAGAGCGGCGGCCAGTTCCTCGCACTGCGCCCCCACGCCGCCGTCGTGACCAACGTCGATGCCGACCACCTGGACTACTACGGTTCGAGAACCGCTGTGGCACAGGCGTTCCGGGACTTCGTCGCCACGCTGCCCGACGACGGCTTCCTGATCACCTGCGCCGACGACGCGGGCGCGCGGTCGCTGGCCGAGCACGCCCGGGCCCGGCGGGTCGACGTCGTCACCTACGGCCGCGCCGCCGACGCCGACCTGCGCATCGACGCGCTGACGGTGACGCCGCTGCGCACGACGTACACGGCTGTCTTCCACGGGGAGCGGCTCGGCGTCGTCGAGCTGC
>CAJCIY010000334.1 GCA_903970495.1 Candidatus Melainabacteria bacterium
CCGTGACCGACGAGGTCGGCGGGCCACGACGCGTCGCGTTGGTCGGGCAGCCCAACGTGGGCAAGTCGAGCCTGCTCAACCGCCTGTCCGGCGCGGAGCGCTCGGTCGTCGACGCGGTGGCCGGCACGACCCGCGACCCAGTCGACTCGCTGGTGGAGGTGGGCGGCGAGACCTGGCGCTTCGTCGACACCGCCGGGCTGCGCCGCCGCGTCCACACCGCCAACGGCGCCGAGTTCTACTCGAGCGTGCGGACCGCGGGAGCGATCGACGCGGCCGAGGTGGTGCTCGTCCTGATCGACGCCAGCCAGCCGGTCACCGAGCAGGACCAGCGCGTCCTGTCGATGGCCACGGAGGCCGGCCGGGCCCTGGTCCTGGCGTTCAACAAGTGGGACCTGGTCGACGAGGACCGCAGGCTCCTGCTCGACCGCGAGTACGACCGCGACCTCAGCCGCGTCGCCTGGGCGCCGCGCGTGAACATCTCCGCGACCACCGGCCGCGCCGTCGACAAGCTCGCGCCCGCCCTGCGGGTCGCGCTCGGCGGCTGGGAGACCCGGGTCCCGACCGCTCGGCTGAACGCATGGCTGGCCGGCGTGGTCGGCACCACCCCGCCGCCCACGCGGGGCGGGAAGAAGCCCCGGATCCTGTTCGCGACCCAGGCCGACACCCGGCCGCCGCGGTTCGTGCTGTTCACCACCGGCTTCCTGGAGGCCGGGTACCGCCGCTTCCTCGAACGGCGGCTCCGCGAGGAGTTCGGCTTCCCGGGCACGCCGGTCGAGGTCACGGTGAAGATCAAGGAGCGGGAGCGAGGCCGTGCGCGCTGATCGGCCGGACGAGCCCGGTGCTGCGCTAGGCTCGCCCTGCCCGGCACGGGTCGCGCCGCACGCGACAGCGGTACGGGCGAGCGGGACGTGGCGCAGCTTGGTAGCGCACTTGACTGGGGGTCAAGGGGTCGCAGGTTCAAATCCTGTCGTCCCGACCGGCGGCTGCTGCCGAACGGTCGGTCTGCATAGTGACGTAGCGCGTGACCTAGCGCGTGACGAAGCGCGTGACGAGGTGCGGCGCCGGGCCGGGAGCAGCGGGTGACGGCCGATCGCGCGGGCGAGGACCGGGTCCTCACCGTCCCCAACGCACTGTCGGGACTGCGGCTGCTGGGCGTCCCGCTCTTCCTCTACCTCGTGCTCGGACCGCACGACGACGCCTGGGCGCTGCTGGTCCTGGTGGTGTCCGGCGTCACCGACTACCTCGACGGCTACCTCGCGCGGCGGTGGGACCAGACCAGCCGGCTGGGGGCCCTGCTGGACCCGGCGGCCGACCGGCTCTACATCGTCAGCACGCTCGTCGCACTCCTGGTCCGGCACGTCGTCCCGGTCTGGCTGGTCGCTGCCCTCGTCGCCCGAGAGGTCGTCATCGCCTCACTGGTCCCGATCCTGCGGTCCAGGGCCGGCGTCGTCGCGCTGCCCGTGCACTTCCTGGGCAAGGCCGCCACCTTCAACCTGCTGTACGCCTTCCCCCTCCTGCTGCTCGGCTCGGGCCATGGTGAGCCGTCGACGATCGCCCGGCCGATCGGTTGGGCCTTCGTCGTCTGGGGCAGCGTCCTCTACTGGTGGGCGGGGCTGCTCTACCTCGATCAGGCACGGCGGCTCGTACGCCGGCCTCATGTCGTCTCGGAGGTGACACCGTGAGCGAGCAGTCGGCGACCGATGTGCTGCCCGGCCTGCGGGCCGTGGTGATGGCCGGCGGCGAAGGCACCCGGCTGCGCCCGATGACCGCCAACCAGCCCAAGCCGCTGCTCCCGGTCGTCAACAAGCCGATCATGGAGCACGTCCTGCGCCTGCTGCGCCGGCACGGGATCACCGAGACCGTCGTCACCGTGCAGTTCCTCGCGGCCCTGGTCCGCAACTACTTCGGCGACGGCGACGAGCTCGAGATGCAGCTGTCGTACGCGACGGAGGAGACCCCGCTCGGCACGGCGGGCAGCGTCAAGAACGCCGAGGAGGTGCTCCGGGACGCCCCGTTCCTCGTGATCAGCGGGGACGCGCTCACGGACATCGACCTCACGGAGCTGGTGCGCTACCACCGCGAGAAGGGTGCCCTGGTCACGGTCGCGCTCAAGTCCGTGCCCGACCCCCTCGAGTTCGGGATCGTCATCACGGCCGAGGACGGGCGCATCGAGCGGTTCCTGGAGAAGCCGACGTGGGGCCAGGTGTTCAGCGACACCGTCAACACCGGCATCTACGTCATGGAGCCCGAGGTGCTCGACCACGTCGCGGCCGGCGAGCAGGTCGACTGGAGCCATGACGTCTTCCCGGCGCTGCTGGACGCCGGCTTCCCGCTGTACGGCTACGTGGCCGACGGCTACTGGGAGGACGTCGGCACACACGAGAGCTACATCCGAGCCCAGGCGGATGTCCTCAACCGTCAGGTTCAGGTTGATATCGACGGTTTCGAAGTGTCTCCAGGTGTGTGGATCGGCGAGGGGGCCGAGGTCGATCCCGACGCCACCATCAGCGGTCCCGTCTACGTCGGCGAGTACGCCAAGGTCGAAGCCGGCGCCGAGCTGCGCGAGTACACCGTCCTCGGCAACAACGTGGTGGTGAAGGAGAACGCGTTCCTGCACCGCGCAGTCATCCACGACAACGTCTTCGTCGGCAGCCAGACCAACCTCCGCGGCTGCGTCATCGGGAAGAACACCGACGTCATGCGCGCAGCCCGCGTCGAGGAGGACGCGATCATCGGCGACGAGTGCACGATCGAGGAGGAGGCGTTCATCTCCCACGGCGTCAAGGTCTATCCGTTCAAGACCATCGAGGCCGGCGCGGTCGTCAACACCAGCGTGATCTGGGAGTCCCGCGGACAGCAGTCGCTGTTCGGGCCCCGCGGCGTGTCCGGGCTGGTCAACGTCGAGATTACGCCGGAGCACGTCGTCCGCCTGGTGAGCGCGTACGCCACCTCGCTCAAGAAGGGCGTCACCGTCACGACGTCCCGCGACGTCTCCCGTGCAGCGCGCGCGCTCAAGCGGGCGGCCATCGCGGCGCTGAACGCCAGCGCGATCAACGTGCACGACCTGGAGGTCAGCCCGGCGCCGGTGACGCGCTTCGAGACCGCGATGACCGACGCACAGGGCGGCGTCATGTTCCGGACGACGCCGGGCGACGCGCAGAGCATCGACATCGTCTTCCTCGACAGCGAGGGCGCCGACCTCTCGCTGGCGGCTCAGCGCAAGCTCGAGCGGGTCTACAGCCGGCAGGAGTTCCGGCGGGCCTTCCCCGGCGAGATCGCCGAGCTGTCGTTCCCGACCCGGGTGGTGGACACCTATGTCCGCGAGCTGCTGAACACCGTCGACGTGACGGGGGTGCGCGAGGCGTCACTCAAGGTGGTCATCGACACGACCGGCGGCGCGGCGACGCTCGTCCTGCCGTCGCTGCTCGGCCGCCTCGGCGTCGACGCCCTGACCGTCAACGGTCGTCTCGACGAGACCAACCCGGTCGAGACGGTCGCCGCCCACATGCGGGACCTCGAGCGCCTCGGCGACCTCGTCGCGGCGTCCGGAGCGGCGTTCGGCGTCAAGTTCGACACGGTGGGGGAGCGGATAGCCCTCGTCGACGAGCGCGGGGCCCTGATCCACGACGACCGGGCGCTGCTCGTGGTGCTCGACCTCGTCGCGGCCGAGCGTCGGAGCGGCCGGATCGCGCTGCCCGTCACGACGACCAGGGTGGCCGAGAGTGTCACCCAGTTCCACGGCGTCGACATAACGTGGACCTCGCAGGCGCCCGACGAGATCGCGCGCGCGGCCCGCGACCCCGAGGTCACCTTCGCCGGTGACGGCCGGGGCGGCTTCGTCGTGCCGGAGTTCTCCTCTGCCCTCGACGGCGTCGCAGCCTTCGTCCGCCTGCTCGGGCTCGTCGCCCGCACGAAGCTGTCGCTCTCGCAGATCGACGCCCGGATCCCGCAGGCGTCCGTGCAGCGCCGGACGGTGCCAACGCCCTGGGCGGCCAAGGGGCTCGTCATGCGCCAGGTCGTCGAGGCCGCCGGTGAGCAGGAGATCGACACGACCGACGGGATCCGCGTGGTCGGTGAGGACGGCTCCTGGGTGCTGGTGCTCCCGGACCCGAGCGAGGCCGTCACCCACCTGTGGGCCGAAGGGGGCTCCGACCAGATCGCCACCGAGCTGCTCGAGCACTGGGCCGGCGTCGTCGAGACCGCCGGCCGCTGAGCTCGGCACAGCGCTGCCGGCTGCCACGACACGCGCCCGTCCGCTGCGGGTCTGAGCCCGCTGCGGCCGGAGAATCGGCGCATGCCCGCCAGCCCGCCGAGAACACGACAAGGAACCTTGTCGACTTCTCTCTTGGACGACCTGTGGGCAGATGCTCTGGACCCCGCGTACGCCGAGGCCACCCGTGCCCGGCAGTCTCCTTCCGCGCCGGCCCGGTCCCGGCGGTCCGCGGTACTCGCGGGTGTCGTCGCGGCAGCCCTGATCGGTGGCGCCGTGGCCGTCGGCGCGACCCAGGTACGCCTGGCCAGCCGTCAGTCCGCGGCGACCAAGACCGCGCTCGTCGCCCAGGTTCAGCAGGCCGAGACCCTCGCCGGCGGGCTCTCCCGGACCCAGGACACGCTGCGTACGCAGGTCAACGACCGCCGGCAGGCGCAGCTGTCGACGACCTCCGCCGGCGCCGCCGCGAACGCGGCCATCGCCCAGCTCGAGCTCCTGACCGCGGGTACCCCGGTGACCGGTCCCGGCGTGACGATCACCGTGGCCGACGCGCCGGGCACCGGGAGCGGGACGCAGGGGCGCGTCGAGGACCGTGACCTCCAGGCCGTCGCCAACGCGCTGTGGGCCGCCGGCGCCGAGGCCGTCTCGGTCGACGGCGAGCGGCTCGGCCCGGGCACGGCCATCAGGACGGCCGGCGAGACGATCCTGGTCGACTTCCGCCCGGTGACCTCGCCGTACGCGGTGCAGGCCATCGGGAGCACCAACGCCCTCGAGACCGGGTACGCGTCCTCGGACGCCGGTGCGCAGCTCTCGGCGCTGCAGCAGGTCGAGGGGATCACCGTCACGGTGGCGGGCGCGGCGCACCTGCAGCTCGCCGCCGCCAGCACCCCGCTCCCGGACCACGCCGGCCCGCTCAGCTCCCGGCGGAGCGGCGGATGATCCCCCTCGTCGGGCTCGTCGTCGGCCTCCTGCTGGGCCGGCTGTTCGGGGTCACCGCTCCGGACTGGCTGGCCCCGTACCTCCCGATCGCCGTCGTCGCCGCCCTCGACGCCGTGCTGGGCGGCCTCCGGGCGCGCTTCGACCACGTCTTCGACGACCGGGTGTTCGTCGTCAGCTTCATCGGCAACGTGGTCGTGGCCGTGGTGATCGTGTTCCTCGGCGACCGTCTCGGCGTCGGCAGCCAGCTCTCGACCGCCGTGGTGGTCGTGCTGGGCATCCGCATCTTCGCCAACGCGGCGGCCATCCGACGACACCTGTTCAAGGCCTGAGGTGTCCTCTGACGGTACGGCCGACGAGGCGGTGGCCGGGCCGCTGCAGCGGCTCTGGACGGATGTGCTGGCCCCGCGCGGCTGGCGGACCGACGTCCCCGTCGCCGCCCTCGCGCTGCTGCTCGGACTGGGGTTCGCGGTGTCGCTGCGGACCGAGCGGGCCTCGGACGGGCTCGCCGCCGCCCGCCCGGCCGACCTCGTCACGATCCTGTCGGACCTGACGACGCGCGACGAGCAGCTGCAGCGGGGGATCGCCCAGCTGCAGGAGCAGGCACGGGCGCTCGACAGCGGGAACGCCGGCGTCGCGCTCGAGACCGCGCGGGAGCGGGAGCAGGAGCTCGCGATCCTGGCCGGCACCATCGGCGCCCAGGGGCCGGGGGTCGTGGTGACGGTGAGCGATCCGCAGGGGAGCGTCGACCCCGACGTGCTCGTCGATGCGCTCGAAGAGCTCCGCGACGCCGGTGCAGAGGCGATCGACCTGTCCGGCGTACGGATCGTCACCTCCTCGTACGTCGTCGCCGGCCCGTCCGGCGGACTCGACGTCGACGGCGTCGATGTCCGGGCGCCGTACGTGCTGAGCGCGATCGGGGACCCACAGACGCTCGCCGAGGCGCTCGCGATCCCGGGCGGGGTCGTCGACGCGGTCGATGCGGGTGCGGGCGCGCACGCGGCCGTCGCGCAGCGGGGGACGGTCCGGATCACCTCGTTGGCGACGGCGACGACACCTCGGTACGCTCGTCCGGAACCGTCTGCCAGCACGCCCTGACCGGCCTGCCACCCGTTCGGAAGGACCGCCGTGATCCCGGACGACCTGCTGTACACCCGTGACCACGAGTGGGTGCGCCGCGACGGCGACTCGGTCCGGGTCGGGATCACCGACTACGCGCAGCAGTCGCTCGGCGACGTCGTGTTCGTCCAGCAGCCCGCCGTCGGCGACGCGGTCACGGCCGGGGCGAGCTGCGGTGAGATCGAGAGCACCAAGAGCGTGTCCGACCTGTTCGCACCGGTCGACGGCACGGTGAGCGCCCGCAACGAGGCGCTCGACGGTGCGCCCGAGCTGGTCAACGCCTCGCCGTACGACGAGGGCTGGATCCTCGAGGTGCAGCTGCCCGCCGGCGCCGAGCTGCCCGGGCTGCTGTCCGCCGCGGAGTACGGCGAGCACGTCGGGGCCTGAGAGCAACCCTCAGCCTGAGGTCGATGATCAGGCCTTGCCCTGGCCGCACCCGTTCTCTACCCTCCAGGCACGGTCGAGGCTCGTGCGCGTTCACCGCGCACCCGGCCGGGCAAGCACCGAACGGTCGGCACAGCACGTGGTCCCACGCACGGCGATCACCTGACGTACGGAGAGGCGGGCGCGTGTTCTGCACTCGCTGCGGTCAGCAGAACCCCGACGA
>CAJCIY010000335.1 GCA_903970495.1 Candidatus Melainabacteria bacterium
CAGCGGCTCGTCCACCATCTGGCCGTCGACCCGTACGACGCCTTCACCGGTGCCGGCCTCGACGACCCGGCGCGCCCAGGCTGCCTGCTCGTCGGTCGGGCTGAACGCGGTCCGGACGACCGCCGCCTGCGCAGGGTGCACGCAGGCCTTCGCGGCGAACCCGCTCGCGACGGCGTCGGCCGCCTCCACGGCGAGACCCGCGTGGTCGTCGAGGTCGACGTAGACGGAGTCGATCGCGTCCTTCCCGTATGCGCCGGCGGCCAGCAGCACCTGCGATCGCGCCTGCCGCGCCACGTCGCGGTAGCGGCCGTCGGCGAAGCGGCTCGACTGGCCGCCGAGCGAGGCGAGCAGGTCCTCCGCGCCCCACATCAGCGCGCTGACACCTGGCGCCGCGGCGATCTCCGCGGCGGCGAGGACACCGCGTGCGGTCTCGCAGAGGGCGACCACCTCGAGGCCGGGGAGATCGGGGGCGGACTCGGTCTTCGCGAGCATCACGACGCGGTAGCCGGCGCCGCGCACGGCTTCGAGGTCGCGTGCGTGGTGCTCGGTCCCGGCGGGGTTGACCCGGACGATGGTGCGCTCCGGGTCGACCGGGGTGGCGAGAAGTGCCTGTCGCGCGGCACCTTTCCGGTCCGCAGCGACCGCATCCTCGAGGTCGAGGATGACCCCGTCGGCGGCGGCGAGCGCCTTCGCGTACCGGTCCGGGCGGTCGGCCGGACAGAACAGCAGAGCCGGTCCGATCACGGCCGG
This sequence comes from Candidatus Melainabacteria bacterium, assembly GCA_903970495.1. Classification (GTDB taxonomy): domain Bacteria; phylum Actinomycetota; class Actinomycetes; order Mycobacteriales; family CAJCIY01; genus CAJCIY01. Next base: position 751 of record CAJCIY010000335.1, read on the forward strand.
CACTTCATCAGCATGTCGCGGACCAGGACCGCCACGACGTCGCCGTGCTGGTTGCGGCCGACGTGCCGCATCGACACGACGCCCTGCCCGGGCCGGCTCTTGGACAGTCGCTTGGCGACGACGGTGGTCTCGCCGTAGAGGGTGTCGCCGGCGAACAGCGGCTTCGGGAAGGCCACCTCGGTGAAGCCGAGGTTCGCGACCAGCGTGCCCTGCGTGAGATGCCCGACGGACAGCCCGACGAGCACCGCCATCGTCATCATCGAGTTGATCAGCCGCTGCCCGAACTCCTGCTCGGCGCTGAACGCGGCGTCGAGGTGCAGTGCCTGCGGGTTCATCGTCAGCGTGCTGAACAGCGTGTTGTCCGACGCCTCCAGGGTGCGGCCGGGCGCGTGCTTGTAGAGCACGCCCTCCTCGAGCTCCTCGTACCACCGGCCCCGCTGTTGGATCTCGGTCACGCGTCCTCCTCTGCCGTCACGGTCGCGAGCTGCTGGTCGACGACGACCTGGTCGCCGAGGCGTACGAGCAGGGCGACGACTCCGGCGGTCGGGGCGCGCAGCACGTGCTCCATCTTCATCGCCTCGACCACGAGCAGCGGGTCGCCCTCGGCGACGGCGTCGCCCTCGGCTGCGTGCACGGCGACGACGGACCCGGGCATGGGGCTGCGGACGTCCCCGGTCGCCGCGGCCGCGGCGCCGCGGACGTGCAGCGTCGGCGCCTCGGCGACCGCGTACGTGGTCCCGGCGTGGGCCCAGACGACCGGGCCGTCGACGGCGGTGACCACCGGCATGCCGAGGCCGTCGACGGTCAGCACGCCGTCGGCCAGCGCCGCCTCGTGCACCTCGCCGCCGACCGACAGCGAAGAGCCGTCGGTCAGCGTCAGCCGCAGCCGGCCGCCGTCGGGTGCGACGACGTCCCAGCGCACGACCGCCGGCGCCGAGGAGCGCCAGCCCGGCAGCGACGTCCACGGGTCCGAGACGTCGACGAGCGCGTCGAGACGGGTCAGCGCGAAGGCCGCGTACGCCCACACCGGCACCGCCGTCGTCACCAGCCGGTCGAGCGAGCGCTCCAGCAGGTCGGTGTCGAGCGCGCCCTCGCCGACCTCCGGCAGCGCGAGCAGCGAGCGCAGGAACCCCGCGTTGGTGGTGACGCCGAGCAGCACGGTCTCGGCGAGCGCCGCGTCGAGCCGGGCCAGCGCGGTCGCGCGGTCGGGGCCGTAGCCGACCACCTTCGCCAGCATCGGGTCGTACGTCGTGCCCACCGCCGCGCCGGCCAGCAGCGAGGAGTCGACGCGGACGCCCTCGCCGGCCGGCTCGCGCACGACGAGCGCCGTGCCGCCGGTCGGCAGGAAGCCGCGGCCCGGGTCCTCGGCGTACAGGCGGGCCTCGACGGCGTGACCGGTCAGCGCGACGTCGGACTGCCCGAACGACAACCGCTCGCCGGCCGCGACCCGCAGCTGCTGCTCGACGAGGTCGAGGCCGGTGACCAGCTCGGTCACCGGGTGCTCGACCTGCAGCCGGGTGTTCATCTCCAGGAAGTACGGCTCGTCGGGGGAGTCCGCACCGACGATCAGCTCGATGGTGCCGACGCCGGTGTAGTCGACTGCCTGCGCGACCGCGACGGCGAGCGCGCCGTACCGCTCTCGCTGCGCCGGGTCGAGGAACGCCGACGGCGCCTCCTCGATGACCTTCTGGTGGCGGCGCTGCAGCGAGCACTCCCGCTCCCCGAGGTGGAGCGTCGTGCCGTGGTTGTCGGCCAGCACCTGCACCTCGATGTGCCGCGGCCGGGTCACGTACCGCTCGAGCAGCAGGGTGTCGTCGCCGAAGCTCGCGGCGGCCTCGCGGCGCGCGGTGTCGAGCGCCGCGGCGAGGTCGGACTCCCGCTCGACGAGGTGCATGCCCTTGCCGCCGCCGCCGGCCGAGGGCTTGACGAGGATCGGGTAGCCGACACCGGCCGCCTGCGCGAGCAGGTCACCCCCCGAGGCTCCCGGTACGACGGGGACCCCCGCCGCAGACACCGCCGCCTTGGCCCGGATCTTGTCGCCCATCGCGGCCATCGCCGCGGGGCTCGGCCCGATGAACACGAGGCCGGCCGCGGCGCACGCCTCGGCGAAGCGGGCGTTCTCCGCCAGGAAGCCGTACCCGGGGTGGATCGCCTGCGCGCCGGTCGCCCGGGCCGCGGCGAGGAGGCGCTCGATCGACAGGTACGACTCCGCGGCCGCGGCAGGTCCGAGCCGCACCGCGACGTCGGCCTCGCGGACGTGGCGCGCCCCGGCGTCGGCGTCGCTGTAGACCGCGACGGACCGGATGCCGAGACGGCGCAGCGTCGCGATCACCCGGACCGCGATCTCGCCGCGGTTGGCGACCAGGACGGTCCCGAACATGCCGGTCACATCCGGAAGACGCCGTAGGACACCGGCTCGAGCGGCGCGTTCGCGCACGCCGCGAGAGCCAGGCCGAGGGTGTCTCGGGTCTGCAGCGGGTCGAGGATGCCGTCGTCCCAGAGCCGCGCGGTCGACCAGTACGGGTCGCCCTGCGTCTCGTACTGCTCCCGGGTGGCGGCCTGCAGGGCCTCGACGTCGGTGCCCTCGCGCGCGACCTCGCCCAGCACCGCGGCGGCCTGGTCGCCGCCCATCACCGAGATCCGCGCGTTCGGCCACATCCACAGGAACCGCGGCGAGTACGCCCGGCCGCACATCGAGTAGTTCCCGGCGCCGAACGACCCGCCGATGACGACGGTCAGCTTCGGCACGCGGGCGCAGGCGACGGCGGTCACCATCTTGGCGCCGTGCTTGGCGATGCCGCCGGCCTCGTAGTCGCGCCCGACCATGAAGCCGGTGATGTTCTGCAGGAACAGCAGCGGGATCGCCCGCCGGTCGCACAGCTCGACGAAGTGCGCGCCCTTGAGCGCGGACTCGCCGAACAGCACGCCGTTGTTGGCGACGATGCCGACGGGGTGGCCGTGGAGGTGCGCGGTGCCGGTCACGAGGGTGGTGCCGTACTCGGCCTTGAACTCCGCGAACCGGCTGCCGTCGACGAGCCGCGCGATGACCTCGCGCACGTCGTACGGCGTCCGCCGGTCGGCGGGAACGACGCCGGACAGCTCCGCCGGGTCGACCGCCGGTGGCTCGGGAACCGCGGTTTCCCAGGGGGTCTCGCTCCGCGGGGCGAGAGTCGCCACGATGTCGCGCAGGATCCGCAGCGCGTGCAGGTCGTCGTCGGCGAGGTGGTCGACGACGCCACTGGTCCGGGCGTGCAGCAGCCCGCCGCCGAGGTCCTCGGCGGTCACCACCTCGCCGGTCGCCGCCTTCACCAGCGGCGGACCGCCGAGGAAGATCGTGCCCTGGTCGCGCACGATGACGGCCTCGTCGGCCATCGCCGGCACGTACGCGCCCCCGGCCGTGCAGGAGCCCAGGACCGCTGCGAGCTGCGGGATCCCGCGGGCGCTCATCGTGGCCTGGTTGAAGAAGATCCGGCCGAAGTGCTCGCGGTCGGGGAAGACCTCGTCCTGCCGCGGCAGGAACGCACCGCCCGAGTCGACGAGGTAGAGGCACGGCAGCCGGTTGTGCAGCGCCACCTCCTGCGCCCGCAGGTGCTTCTTCACGGTCATCGGGTAGTACGTGCCGCCCTTGACCGTCGCGTCGTTCGCGACGACGACGCACTCCCGGCCCGACACCCGGCCGACGCCGGTGATGATGCCGGCGCCCGGCGAGTCGTCGTCGTACAGGCCGGTCGCGGCCAGCGGCGAGAGCTCGAGGAACGGCGAACCGACGTCGAGCAGGGCGTCGACGCGGTCGCGGGGGAGCAGCTTGCCGCGCTCGACGTGCCGGTCGCGGCTGCGCTGCGGCCCGCCCAGCCGCACCGTCGCGAGCCGCTCCCG
>CAJCIY010000336.1 GCA_903970495.1 Candidatus Melainabacteria bacterium
GCGGGCAGCCACGCCGGGGCAGGACCCGCGGGTGGTCGCGATGGTCGCCGACCTGGTGGCCGAGCGGACCGAGGGGGCGCCGCGGCTGGTGGTCGGAGACCTGCCGCCCTCGCACGATGCGTGCCCGCTGGACTGCTGCCCGGCGCCGCGCCGTCGGCCCTAGACCTCGTCGAGGGGTGCGTTGACGGCGGCGACGCGGGCCCGGCGCACGGCCGCGGCGAACGACCGCAGCACCTCGCGCCGCTCCCGCGCCGACCCGGCGTCGACCGCCGCGCCGTCGTCCTCGCCGGCGATCTCCAGCACCAGCGCGAGCCGCTCGGCCTGCGCGAGCAGGTGGTGGGCCGCGGCCGGGTACGTCCGGGGCAGCCGCAGCGCCGAACGCGGGTCGCGCACCTCGGCGAGCCGGGCCGCGGCGCGCGGCGACAGCGACGCGACGTCGAGCCGGGCCAGCGTCGCGGCGGCCTCGCGGACCGCGTCGGCGAGGTCGTGCTCGACCTGCCGGACGGTGCCGCGGGGCTCGGGGACGCCGGCGGGACAGGCGTACACGCGCCAGCGGACGACCGTCGTGAAGCCGTCGGTCTCCGAGCCGTGGACGGTGACCAGCGGCACCGCGCCCAGGCCGCAGCCCTGCGCGAGGACCGCCTCGCCCGCGGTGAGCGCGGCGTCGGTGAACGCGCCGGGACCTGGCAGGCCGCGCGGGTCGCCGGGGACGGGCAGTACCAGCCGCAGCCCGGCCGCGCGCTGCTCCCGCAGCGCGGTCAGCAGGTCGGCCAGCTCGCCGCCGGCGTCGAGCAGGTGCGGCTCGTCGCGCCCGGCGACCGCGGCGATGACCGCGTCGGTCGAGGCGAGACCGGCCAGCCAGGTGGTCGCCCACGACGCGAGCAGCATGCTGCGACGGCCGGTGCCGGCGACGGGCAGGCCGGTCAGCGGCAACCGGGCGGGGAGGGTCACCCGGTCAAGCCTAGATACCGGTGCGGTGAGATGACGCGGTGCACCTCGGCGCGTTGGGCTATCTCGCCGCCTTCGCCGCGGGGTTCGTCGCCGGCGGGATCAACGTCGTCGTGGGTTCCGGCTCGCTGCTGACCTTCCCGACCCTGCTGGGCCTCGGGCTGCCCTCCTTGACCGCGAACGTGACCAACACGATCGGGCTGGTCCCCGGGTCGGTGGCGGGCGCGGTCGGCTACCGCGCTGAGCTGCGGGCGATGCGCGGCCCGCTCCGGTCGCTGCTCGGCTGGGCGCTGGCCGGCGGCCTCGCGGGCGCGGTGCTGCTGCTCCAGCTGCCGTCCTCGGTGTTCGACAAGGCGGTCCCGGTCCTGGTGCTGCTCGCGGTCGGGCTGATGGCGGCGCAGCCCCGGCTGGCGGCGTACCTCGCCCGTCGTGGGCGGGCGCCGGAGCATGCCGGGTTCCCGCTGCGGGTCGGGGTGTTCGCCGTGTCGGTCTACGGCGGCTACTTCGGCGCCGCGCAGGGCGTGCTGCTGCTCGGCCTGCTCGGCCTGCTGCTGCCGGTCACGCTGCAGCAGGCGAACGGCCTCAAGAACGTCCTCGCCGCCGCGGTCAACGCGATCTCCGGGGTGGCGTTCGCGATCACCGCCCACGTCGACTGGTACGTCGCCCTCGACCTCGCGGTGGCCAGCAGCCTGGGCGGCGTCGTCGGCAGCCGGTACGGCCGGCGGCTGCCGTCGACGGTGCTGCGGCGCGTCGTCGTGGCCGTCGGGACCGTCGTCGGGGTCGTCCTGTTGGTGCAGCACCGCGGCTAATGTCGATCACCCGTCGTTCCGAACGTCTAGACATGGCCGACGACGTGATGCTCTTCGACGCCCTCGACGAGGGCGAGGTCACCGAGGTCATCCGCCCGGCGGCGATCATGCCCGAGAACGCCGCGCGCGCCGTGCTCGGCGAGATGGCGATGCGCGACGTCCGCGCCGGCGGCACCTGGCACACCACGCCCGTGCTCTGGCGCCGCTACGACCGCGGCTGGGACTCGATGGGCGACGCCGGCGAGGCCAAGCTCCTGGGCAGCCTGCAGGTCGCGTACGGCACCCCGACCCGCTACGAGATCACGGTCTACCGCTGCACGATCACCCGCGAGGGCCAGGAAGCCGGCTGGGACGTCATGAGCCTGACCAACGAGGCGCTCGGCTTCGGCGGCCTCGACCTCGCGACGTGCCCCCGCGCGCAGCTCTCCGCGCCGCCGCAGCGCTTCCGGATGCGCTGACCCCGGCGGCGGCGGTTCGCGCGTACGGTCCGATGGATGGAGCGGACCGACGCGGACTTCCCCGTGCGGGGCGTGCGCTGCGCCGCCTGGCTCTACCGGCCCGACGGTGAGGGCCCGCACCCCTGCGTGGTGATGGCGCACGGCTTCTCGGCGACCCGCAGCGACAGCCTCCCCGCGTACGCCGAGGCGTTCGCCGCGGCCGGCCTGGCCGTGCTGCTGTTCGACTACCGGCACTTCGGCGACTCGGAGGGCGAGCCGCGGCAGCTGCTCGACATCAAGCGCCAGCTCGATGACTGG
>CAJCIY010000337.1 GCA_903970495.1 Candidatus Melainabacteria bacterium
CGCCCGCGCGGCCGGCCTGCGCGGCACCGCGCCCCGGACGGCGGTCGGGCTCGAGGTCGAGGTGGTGGCGCCGGCGTACGACCAGCGGGAGGCGCTGCTCGTGGTCGGTGACGAGGTCGCGCCGGGCGGGTACGGCTGGGCCTTCCCCCGCGGCGAGGGCCGGGTCCGGCTCGGGGTCGGCGTGGTCCGCCCCGACTCCGATGCCGACGTCGCCGACCTCCTCGCGCACCTCGTGGCCCGCGTTCCGGCGCTGCGGGAGACCTGCGCGGCGGCCCAGCCGCTCGAGACGCACTCCGGCGTGATGCCGGCGTTCGCCCACGCGGCGGTGCCGGCCGTGGCCGACGGCGTCGTGGTGGTCGGCGACGCGGCCGGCCACGGCTCGACCCTGCTCGGCGAGGGCATCCGCTTCGCGATGGCGTCGGGCCGGCTCGCGGGCGAGGTCGCCGGCGCCGCCCTCGCCGCCCCGGGAACGCCTGCGGCGCAGGCACTCTCGGACTACCCCGAGCGGTGGGAGCGGACGTACGGCCGGCAGATGCGGATCGGCTACGCCCTGCACACCCGGGTCTGCGCATACCGCGACCCCGACTGGCACCGGGCGCTGTCGGCGGTCGCGCAGATGTCGCCGGGCCTGGTCATGAGCGCGCTGGCGGGGGACCTGACGCCCGCCTTCGCCGCGCGGCTGCTGCTGCGGCACCCGCTGCTCGCGGCCGGCGAGGGCAGGAGGTTCGTCCGCGCCGCGATCGGGTCATGATGGCGGTATGCCTCTGGACGGTGAGTACGAGCCCAGCCCCGAGAAGTGGGTCCGCGACCAGGTCGAGCTCTTCGAGAGCTCGGGTGGGACCGACGGCACCACGATGCGCGGCATGCCTGTCGTGATCGTGACCAGCCGCGGGTCCAAGAGCGGCAAGCTCCGCAAGAACCCGGTGATGAAGGTCGAGCACGAGGGTTCCTACGCGGTCGTCGCCTCGAAGGGCGGCGCTCCCGAGCACCCGACCTGGTACTACAACATGCGGGACGACCCGCACGTGGAGCTGCAGGACGGCCCGCTGCTGCGCGACATGGTCGCCCACATCGCGCACGGCGCGGAGCGCGAGGCGTGGTGGGAGCGCGCGGTCGCCGCGTACCCGGACTATGCGGACTACGCGAAGAAGACCGACCGGGAGATCCCGGTGTTCGTGGTCGACCCGGCCGACCCGCCGCAGAGCTGACGCCCGCTCAGAGCTCGCGCTCGTAGCAGCGGCTCAGCGGCAGCTGGTCGTACGGCGGGAACACCGGCACCGGCTGCCAGCCGAGCTTCTCGTAGAGCGCGATGGCCTCGGGCTGACGGGCGCCCGTGTGCAGCACGAGGCGGCTCGCGCCGAGCTCCCGTGCCCGCTCGTCGACCCACGCGAGCAGCGCGGTCGCGGTGCCACGGCGCCGGCCGGCCTCCAGCACCATGACGCGCTTGAGCTCCAGCGCGCCGAGGTCGGGGCGGTCGCGCAGGGCCGCGTGGCCGACCGCCTCGTCGCCGATCGACGCCAGGCCGACGGCGACCATCGACGCCGGGTCGATGTGCAGCGCGCGGTGTGGTTGGCCGTCGTCCGGCAGGTCGTACCGGAGCGCCATCTCGACGTCCATCTGCGCGCGGACGGCGACCGCGCGGGGGTCGTCCCATGCCACGCTCACGATCTCGACGGTCCCCGTGCTCACCGTCCGATCCTAGGATCGGACGCCGCGGCGCCGCGTACGCCGGGTCTCTCGGGTCTCTCGGAGCGACTGCAGCACAGGCGAATCCGCGCCGTCGAGCTGGGTCACCTCGTCGATGCTGCGCTCCATCAGGGCACCGGCCTCGGCCTGCTGCTCGTCGCTCACGCTGCTCGGGTCGAGGAACACCTCCGTCAGCGCGGGCACCCGCTCGTGCATCTCGTGTTCGATCTCGGTGCACGCCCGCTCGATGTCGCGCGCGCCGGCGCTCTCGACGAACTGCAGCCGCGCCGCGACCAGGACGTTCGTCGGGCCCAGCTGCATCGTCAGCAGCTGCGCGACCCGCTCGACCTGCTTGTGCTGCCCGATCACGTCGATCGCGACGAGCCGTACGGCCGGGTCGGCGGCCTCGCCGATGAGCAGCTCCTTGGTGTCGCGGCCGAGCGTCACGGCGACGTACGCCAGCAGCGCCGCGATCACCAGCGACGCGACGCCTTCCCAGGCGTCGTTGCCGGTCACCTGGTGCAGCGCCGTCCCGGCGGCGGCGATGCCGATGCCGAGCACGGCGGCGCTGTCCTCGCTGGCGACGGTCTTCACCGTCGGGTCGGGACTGCGGATGACGTACGGCACGAGCCGCCGACCCGCGGCCGCCGCCTCGCCGCGTACCTGCCGAAGCGCCTTGAGCAGCGAGCTGCCCTCGAACACCACCGACAATCCGAGCACGGCGTAGACGACGACGAACTCACCGGTAGAGGTGTGGCTCGCGCCGTGACGGATCGCGCCGATGCCCTCGTACAGGGCGAAGCCGGCGCCCGAGACGAAGATGCCGACCGCGGCGAGCAGCGACCAGAAGAAGCGCTCCATGCCGTAGCCGAAGGGGTGGGTCGCGTCGGCGGGCCGGTTGGCGCGGTGGAGCGAGACCAGCAGGAAGACCTCGTTGAGCACGTCGGCGGCGGAGTGCGCGCCTTCCGACAGCAGGGCCGCGGAGCCGCTGATCGCGCCGCCGACGATCTTGGCGAGCATCACGGCGACGTTGGCGCCCAGGGCCAGGATCACGGTGCCGGTGGTCTCGCCGCCCTGCTCCGCGTCGGCCACGTCCCCTGAGTGCCCGCAGCGGCCTGGGCTACGCCCCTGCGACGGCCGTCACCCCGCTCGGAGCGCAGTGACCTCGCGGACGACGGACCGGAGCCAGGCGTGTGCCTCGTCGGCGTCGAGCCGTTGGTGCCACTGCTGCACGACCTGCAGCTCCGGCAGCGGCACCGGGATCGGGAACCAGGCCGCACCCAGCGGTTCGGCGAGCTGTCGCGCGAGGCGGCTCGGCACCAGCGTGACGGTCTCCGTCGTGGCCGCCACGAGCGCCGCCAGGACGAACGACTGGACCACCACGGCGACGTGCCGGCTCTGACCGACCTCGGCGAGGGCGTCGTCGAGCGGACCGTGGCGCCGCCCACGGCGTGAGGTGACGACGTGCGGCAGCGTGCAGAGCTCCTCGGTCGTCGGCTCGTCCACCGCGAGCGGTGAGGACCTGCCGACGAAGCCGACGACGTGCTCCACGTACAGCACCTCACTGCGGAGGTCGGGCGGCGAGGGCGGTCGTGACACGCCGACGTCCAGGTCGATCGTGCCGTCGCGCAGGATCTCGGGCCGTTCGTCGCCCTCCGGCGCGAACCGGAGGTTGACCCTGGGCGCCTCGCGGCCCACCCGGTCGACGAGCGCTGCGACGAGGGTGGCCGCGAGACCGTCGTTGACCCGGATGGTGAAGTCCCGCTCCAGGTGCTCCGGCCGCGCGGCGCGATCCTCGTTCAGCAGCGCGTCGGCGCCGTCGAGCAGACCGCGGACTCGGGGTGCCGTGCGCAGCGCGAAGGGGGTCGGGACCATGCCGCGACCGGCGCGGACCAGGATCGGGTCTCCCATGCCGCGTCGCAGCCGGCCGAGTGCCCGGCTGGTGGCCGGCACCGACAGGTCGAGTCGCTCTGCCGCGCCGGTCACGCTCCCGGTCGCAAGGAGAGCGTCGAAGACACGGAGCAGGTTGAGGTCGAGCTGCACCGGTCCTCCTCGATTGCATCCGACGCAACTCGAAGTTACCAGGATTTCCATTGTCGTCATGCCCGTCGGTGCCTAGCGTCGAGAGCGACATCGAGTCGGGAGGTTGTGCGTGGCTGTCCAGACATCCGAGCCGGCCGCGGTGGCAAGCCGCGAACGGTCGCCGAACGCGGTGCTCGCGCTGTGCTGCGCCGCCGCGGTCCTGGTCGTGGGCTTCGTCGCCTCCGTCAACCTCGCCGTCCCCGACCTCGCGTCCGGCTCGCTCCACCCGTCGTCGGCGTCGCTGCTCTGGATCGTCGACGCGTACGTGGTCGTCTTCGCGTGCCTGGTCATCCCGGGTGGCGCGGCCGGCGACCGGTACGGCCGCAAGGGCGTCATGACGGCCGGCCTCGCCGTCTTCGCCTTCGGCGCGCTGGTCTCGACCGTCGCTCCCGATGTCGCCGTGATGTTCGTGGGGCGGGGGATCACCGGCATCGGCGCGGCCGCCGTCCTGCCCAACTCGCTGGCGATCCTCGTGCACGGCACGCCGCCCGCTCGCCGGGCCGGGGCGATCGCGGTCTGGGCGTCGATGAGCGGTGTCGGCGGCGCCGTCGGCAACATCGGCGGCGGCGTGGTCCTCTCGTCCGGCTCGTGGCGGGCGCTGTTCGGTGCCGCGGCGGCACTGGCACTCGCGCTGTGCGCGTGGGTCGCCGCAGCCGCTCCGAGGACGGCACGGGGCGAGCGACGCATCGACCCGGTGGCGGCCTCGCT
>CAJCIY010000338.1 GCA_903970495.1 Candidatus Melainabacteria bacterium
ACCCCGCTCGGCAGCCGCTCGAGCCGTGCCCCGCCGACCGCGCCCGCCAGCCGCTGCCGCGTGTAGTCCCCCAGATACGTGACGACGTCGACGCCGCGGCCGACCCGCCGCAGCAGCTGCCGGGTGCCGGGCAGCAGCGCCCAGCCCACCTCGTGGCCGTGCGTCGAGGCGACCGCGCGGGTGATGCCGGCGCGGCGGCGGAGCGCGGGGGTGAGCAGCCCGAGCGGCGCGGCGGCGCCGTACCAGACCGCCCCGCAGCCCTCGGCGCGCGCGATCGCCGCCGCCTGCCGGGCGACGTCGGGCGACGGCAGCATCAGCCCGGAGCGGTAGCGGACGACGGGGAACGGGAAGGCGGCGTCGTACGCGGTCGAGCCCTTCCAGTCGCTGGCATAGACGACCAGCGAGTCGGCCGGCTGCCGGGCAGCCAGCGCCTCGACGAAGGTCTGGATCCCGCCGGGCCGTGGTGGGAAGTCGTTGGTGACCACGAGCGTCCTCATGCCAGCGCCGCCACCCGGGCCCGCCAGGCGGCCGTGAACGCCGCCGGCGTCGTGTGCAGCACGTCCCGGACAGCGGCCGGCCAGCCGCGGACACCCGTCTCGCGGTAGGCGGCGACCAGCCCGGCGACGCCGACGCGCGCCTCGATCAGCCGACACGCGAGCCAGCCCTCCTCGTACGTCGCCGCGAGGTCCGCCGACCCCGGCGCGTACGCGGCGTCGGCGGGGAGCGCCGCGGGCCGGAAGCCGGCGCGCACCCGGGTGGTCAGCTCGGCCGACGCCTGCGCGGTCGACAGCCCGGAGCCGGCGAACCCGACGGCGTCGGCCAGACCTTCGATCAGCCAGGTCGGGGTCCGCGCCGTCGTCGCCGGCCCGGACACGACGTGGGTGAGCTCGTGCCGCAGCGTCACCTGCCGACCGACCGGCGAGAGCTGCGCCCACGCCGCGGGCTCGACCACGACCGTGCCACCGGTCTCGACGGCGGCGACGTCGTCCTGGTCCTGCTGCCCGGAGAGCCGGGCCGCGGCGGTCGACGAGGAGGGGACGAGCAGGAGCGTCCAGAACGGCCCGCCACCCCAGGCCGCCGCGACGGCGGGCTCGGCCCGCTGCAGCTCGCGGGCGTACGCGGCCGCGTCGTGGCCCTCGACGAGCCCGCCGTCCGTGGTGGCCAGCCAGGCGGTCGACGAGGCCGGCCGCGCGACCGCACCGACGAGCGGCGCCATCGCCAGCAGCGGGCCCGCGAGCGCGAGGCCGACGGTGACCGCTCCCCTCACGCCGGCACCGATCGGCTCACCCGCGGCGACCGGCAGCGTCGCCGTCGACGAAGCCGAGCTGGGTGGCGTACGGGTCGAGCGAGCTGACCTCCCGCCGCGCCGGGTCCCACCGCCACTGCGCGGTCCGCTGGCGACCGCGGACGACGACGTCCAGCCGCACGGTCCAGCGGCCCTCCGGCGAGCGGGCGGCCGACCAGAGCGCGGTCTCGGGCCGGACGCCGGAGAGCCCGGCGAGGCTCGCCTCGACGGCGCGTCCGAGCGGCAGCGCCGAGCGGCCGGCGCGCGGGCGCAGCAGCGCCGCGGCCTGCGCGGCCCGGACGACCTCGTCCTGCTCGGAGCGCACCGGGCCCGCGTACCGCTCCACGCGGTCCACCGGCACACCCGCCGCGGCGGCGACCTCCGCGACGCTCGCGCCCGCGCGGAGCCGGGCCTGGATCTCCCGCGGGCTGATCGACTCGGCCGCCGGAGCCGACCCGTCCGGAGCCTCACCGCGCAGCGCCCGCGCCAGGCGGGCGTCGACGGCGACGCTGTGGGTCGGGCGGCCGTCGGGGCTGGCGCCGAGCAGCAGCGCGCGACCGTCGGCGCTGAGGGTCACCACGTGCAGTGCGCGGACCACGGCGTCCCTCCTCACGAGCCCGGCCGGGACAGGCGAACGGCCGGCGTCGGGGATCATCCCCGACGCCGGCCGTCCTGAGGCTCGAAGCCGACGCGCCGACCGCCGCGTGTCTGCGGCGGGTACTGCAGCTAGAGGCGGGTGCCGCCGACGAGGCCGCTGTAGAGCGGCCGTACACCGACCCAGCCACCGGTGTGGTTGGCGTCGATCATCTCGCCGCCGCCGACGTAGATGCCGACGTGGCCGATGCCGCCACCCTCGTCGTAGAAGACCAGGTCACCGGGCTCGAACTGCGACTCGGACACGTGGGTGCCGTAGCCGTACTGACCCGCGGCGCTGTGCGGCAGCGAGATGCCGGCGTGCGCGTAGGCCCACATGACCAGACCCGAGCAGTCGTAGGCGTTCGGGCCCGCGGCGCCGTAGGCGTAGGGCTTGCCCATCTGCGAGTACGCGGCCTCGAGGGCGATGCGTGCCGCACCTCCGGCGCTCGGCACCGGGGTGGTCGGCGCGGACGAGCCCGTGCCGGCCGAGCTCGCCGGCGCGGCCGCCGGTGCGGTCAGCACCCGCTGCAGCGCGACGCGGGCCGCGGCGCGGGACGCCGCCTGCTCGCGGGCCTGCTCGGCGAGCAGCTCTTCACGAGCCTGCGCCTGCAGGTGGGAGAGCACCGCCTGCTCCTGCGCGATGACACCGGTGATCTTCGAGCGGGCGGTGCTGAGGGTCGCCAACGCCGTGGCTGCCGCCGCGGCCTTGTCGCTGGCGGTCTGCTGCGCCCCGGTGACGACCTCGCGCTGCGCGCTGATCTGCAGCAGGGCGGCGTCCTGGTTGCGCGCGATCTCGTTCATGTTCGCGGCGCGGGACAGGAGGGTCTCCGGATCGCCGCCGGCCAGCAGGGTGTCCACCGGGTTGAGGCCACCGCTCGTGTACGACGCGGCGGCGAAGCCGGCGATGGACTTCTCCATCGAGGTGAGCTTCGCGCTCTGCGCCGCCACCGCGACCTGCGCGGACCGGAGCGCGGACGCGGCCTGCTGCGAAGCGAGGTTGCCCTGGTCGTAGGCCTCGTCCGCGACGTCCTCCTGGGTCTGGAGGGCGGCGAGCTGCGCCTTCGCCTGGGCGATCGTCAGCGTCGGGGCTGCCTGGCTCGAACCGGCCAGCGCGAACGTCAGCGGGAAGGCCATCGCGAACGCACCGAGACCGGCGATGAGCCGGCGGCGCGAGCGGGGACGGCGGGTGGAGCTGTCGGGCGGGGGGGTCGCCACGGAGGCGGCACTCCTTGTCTTCCGTCGACCGCCTACCGGGTGAGCTGACGGGTTCGGGCGGGAAGCTGGCCCTACGACCGCGCACAGCCCGGCGGATGCCGTGCTGCCCAACGGCCGATTCACCCCGGGGGACACGTGGGTCCCCGGCTCCGGCCCCGAGGGGCCGAACTCGGCGGTGCCTCCCGATGCAGCCGTTTCGACCACTGTGGACCGGGAAGCGTCGTGAACTCTAACGACCGGTGCCGTGAACGGCAACGCCTGGTGGCCCCCGTGTGTGAGGTATAGGTCACGCTCCGCGCACGGGAGCCCGACCGGACCGGACCCGCGGTTGACGCCGGCGCGAGGTCCCGCGCCGAGTCCGTCTCAGCCTGCCTGCCGCCGCGGTTCGTGCCGCAGCCGGGGCACCAGGCCGGCGTCGGCGAGCACACGCAGCGCCCGCCGGTCGGCCTGGTCCAGGTCCACCGGCACTTCCGGCCTCACCAGCACACCGGGAGCTGCGGACTCAGCCCGCTCGTCGGTCTGTCCGCCCCGGCCCGGGGCGCTGCCGAGCAGCAGCGTCACCACGCAGTCGCCGCAGGCGAGTCCGCGGACCGCGCAACCCTCGCACTCGATGAGCATGCCGAGCTCCTCGCACCGTGCGGCTCCCGACGGGGGCCACGATGGGCTGGACGCTAGGGACCGGCTCCGACATCCGGGGCTGCCCACCGGCCGGCACGTGCGGCCGTGCGGGACCGTCAGGCCGGAGCATCCTGCGGCGAGTCGGCCCCGGGCCGTGCGACCAGCTCGATCCGGTCGACGCTGCCGCACCAGCGGCAGGACACCTGGTCGGCAGCCTCAGCCACCACCTCGCGCTCCTCGACCGTGGGCTGGCCGGACAGGTCCACATGGACGTAGTCGCGGCTCCGGGTGGTGCGCACGACGTCGAACCGGGTCAGGTTGCCGCAGACGCTGCAGCGCCAGCGGGTCAGGGCGTCAGGGAGCGGCACGGGCACGGTGCAGCAGGCTACCGGCTGCCCGCCGCTCCGAGCACCTCGAGCAGGCGGTCCCAGACCGCGTCGAGCTCGGCCGCCGTGACGCTCGCGTCCGCCCGCCCGAAGTCGACGTCGGACTCCTGGTCGATCGGGATCAGGTGCAGGTGCACGTGCGGCACTTCGAGGCCGAGCGCGGCGAGGGCGACCTTGCGACACGGGAACGCCGACCGCACGGCCTCTCCCACCGTGTGCGCGACCGCGAACAGGTCCTCGCGTGCCGCGGCGTCGAGGTCGAGCCAGTCGTCGACCTCGGCGCGCGGGACGACGAGCACATGGCCCGGCCGTACCGGCGCGATCGTGAGGAACGCGACGGTCAGCTCGCCCCGCACCACGAAGCGACCGGGCAGCTCGCCGTCGATGATCCTGCTGAACAACGTCGTCATGCGAACAACCCTCCACCTGACCTCGAACCGGATGACGACCGGCTGGCCGCCGTACGCGGCACACCTGTCGGACCCCGTTCCTACCGTGCCGAGACATGTCCGCCCACCCCACTGCCGTGCAGGGCACCCTCGACGACCTCGGCACCCCGCTGCGCGAGGTGGACTTCGTCGTGGTCGACCTCGAGACGACCGGCGGCTCACCCCACAGCTGCGAGATCACCGAGTTCGGAGCGGTCCGCGTGCGCGGCGGCCGGGTGGTCGGCGAGTTCCAGTCACTGGTACGTCCGCGGGACGCGATCCCGCCGTTCATCGCCGTGCTGACCGGCATCACCGACGCCCTCGTCGCACAGTCGCCGTCCGTGGCGAGCGTGCTGCCGGCGTTCCTCGAGTTCGCCCACGGCAGCACGCTGGTCGCGCACAACGCACCCTTCGACGTCGGCTTCCTGCGGCGGAACGCCGAGGTCCTCGGGCTGCCGTGGCCGCGCTTCCCGGTGGTCGACACCGCCCGGCTCGCCCGTCGCGCGCTCACCCGCGACGAGGCCCCCAACTGCCGGCTCGCGACGCTGGCCCGCCTGTTCCGCACCGAGGCCGAGCCGTGCCACCGCGCCCTCGCCGACGCCCGGGCGACCGTCGGCGTGCTGCACGGCCTGCTCGAGCGGCTCGGGAGCCTGGGGGTGCGCTCGCTGGAGGAGCTGCTCGCGTACTCGAGCCGCGTCCCGGACGCGGTCCGCCGCAAGCGGAACCTCGCCGACGGCTTGCCGGGCGGTCCGGGCGTCTACGTCTTCCGCGACGCGCAGGGCCGGGCGCTGTACGTCGGCAAGGCGACCGACCTGCGGACGCGGGTCCGCTCGTACTTCACCGCCGCCGAGACCCGCCGCCGGATGGCCGAGATGGTGGTGGTCGCCGAACGGGTCGACGCGATCCCCTGCCCGACCCTGCTCGAGGCCGAGGTGCGCGAGCTGCGCACCATCCGGGCGCTGCAGCCGCGCTACAACCGGCGGTCCCGCGCCAGCCGCGGCGAGACGTGGGTGCGCCTCACCGACGAGGGCTTCCCGCGCCTGTCGCTCAGCCGCGAGCCGGGAGACCGCGCGGCGCTCGGGCCGTTCACCAGCCGACGCGCCGCCGAGGCCGTCGTCGCCGCGCTCCACGACGCAGTCCCGATCCGCCGCTGCACCATCCGCATCCCGGTGCGGCGGCCGCCGACGGCGACGCCCTGCGCGCTCGCCGGGCTCGACCGCTGCGGCGCGCCCTGCGACGGCTCCGAGTCGCTCGAGGCCTACGCGGTCCACGTCGACCGGCTGCAGCTCGCGGTGCTGGCCGATCCCGGCGACCTCGTCGACCGGCTCGACCGGCGGCTGGGGCGGCTCGCCGAGCAGCAGCGGTACGAGGAGGCGGCCGCCGTCCGCGACCGCATCACCGCCCTGGTCCGCGCCGCCGCCCGCTGGCAGCGCGTCACGGCGCTGACGGCTGTCGCGGAGCTGGTCGCCGCCCGGCCCGCCGCCCTCGGCGGCTGGGAGCTGGCCGTCGTCCGCGGCGGCCGCCTCGCCGCGACCGCCGTCGCCGCGCGCGGCGTCGACCCCTACGTCGTCCTGGGCGCCGCCCGGCTCACTGCCGACGCCGGCGCCGGGCCGGCGACCAGCGAGGAGAGCGAGATCGTGCTGCGGTGGCTCGAACGGCCAGGCACCCGGTTGGTCGCGAGCTCCGAGCCGTGGTGCTCCCCCGCCCGCGGTGCCGGCCGGCTGCGCCGCTGGCTCGGCGAGACCGACCGGTCCGCCGACCCGTTCGCCGACACCCGCGGGCTGGGTACGGTGGGTGCGTGATCACCGCCATCGTCCTGGTCACCGCCGAGGTCGACCGCATCCCCGAGGTCGCCGAGGCCCTCGCCGAGATCGACGGCGTGGCGGAGGTCTACTCCGTCGCCGGCGACGTCGACCTCATCGCGCTGGTCCGTGTCCGCGAGCACGACGACCTCGCCGACGTCATCGCCGGACGGCTCAACAAGACCGACGGCGTGCTGGCGACGACGACGCACGTGGCCTTCCGTGCGTACAGCCGTCACGACCTGGAGTCGGCCTTCTCGCTCGGCTCCTGAGCCTCGCGGCTGGCCGCTACCCACCGGTCGAGCGCCGCGGCGGCCCGACCGTCGTCGACGGCCGCGGCGGCGACGCGCAGCCCGGCGGCCAGCTGGTCGGTGAGCGACCCTTCGCCCGGCGCGTACGCGACGAGACCGGCCGCGGCGTTCAGCAGCACCGCGTCGCGGACCGGACCGCGCTCGCCCGCGACGAACGCCCGCGCCACCGCGGCGTTGTGGGCGGCGTCACCGCCCCGCAGGTCGCCCGCCACCAGCCCGAGCCCGGCGGGGTCCACGGGGTGGACGGTCACCGCCCCGTCGCGTACCCACCAGACCGTGGAGGTGGTCGCGGTGGTCAGCTCGTCCAGGCCGTCGTCACCGCGGACGACGAGCGCGTCGGAGCCGCGGCCGGCCAGCACCTGTGCGAGGACCGGGGCGAGCCGGAGAGCAGACACACCCACCACCTGCGCGGCAGGCCGGCCCGGGTTGGTGAGCGGTCCCAGCACGTTGAACACGGTGGGGACGCCGAGGTCGCGCCGCGTTGCGGCGGCGTGCCGCATCGAGGCGTGGAACACCGGCGCTAAGCAGAAGGCCGGCGCCCCGGCGGCGACGCTGGCGGCGACCCCGGCGGGCGGCAGGTCGATGACGACGCCCAGCTCCTCGAGCAGGTCGGCCGAGCCGGTCTGCGACGACGCCGACCGGTTGCCGTGCTTGACGACCTGCGCGCCGGCGCCGGCCAGCACGAACGCCGCCATCGTGGAGATGTTGACGGTGTCGGCCCGGTCGCCGCCGGTGCCGCAGGTGTCGACGGCCCGGACGCTGCCGATCGGCAGCGGCCGGGCGAGCGCCAGCATCACCTCGGCGAGGCCGGCCACCTCGGGAGCGGTCTCACCCTTGGCCTTCAGCGCCACGACGAACCCGGCGACCTGCGCCGGCGAGGCCTCGCCGGACATGATCTGCCGCATCGCCCACGCGGCGTGCTCGGTGGTGAGGTCTCGGCCGGCCAGCAGCGTGGCGAGGACGTCGGGCCAGCGCGGCGCCGGCGTCACGGCTCAGCTCCGGCGCAGGCCGAAGCCGCGAGTCGGGCCGCCGGGGACGACGGCCGCACCGCGGGCAGCCCGTTCGCGCAGCAGGCGCAGCACGGTCTCGGTGAGCACGAACGGGTCGACCGGGTGCGGCAGCACCGCGTCGGCGCGCGACCAGGTGGCCAGCCAGCGGTCGTCGGCACGGGCGACGAGCAGGATCGTGGCGGGCGGGAGCTCGATCTCGTCGCGCAGCTGCCGGGCGATGCCCATGCCCCCGGTCGGCCAGGCCTCGCCGTCGAGCACGGCCACGTCGATGCCACCGGCGTCGACGATCGCGATGCACGCCTTCCCGTCGACGGCCTCGACCCAGTCGATCGGGCCGACGCCGAGGTCGGGCCGGGTGCCGACGCTCTGGATGACCCGGGCGCGGATGGCCGCGTCGTCGCTGTAGACCAGGACGGTCGGGGTCGCGAGCGCCGAGGGCATCTCACCGGCGTGGTCGTCGGGGACGGCGAGACCGTGGCCGGACGGGACGGCGGGCAGGCTGCTCACCGGCCAGATGCTAGCGACGGCCGGCCGCTCAGCGGTGGTGGGGACCCTTCCACGGCACATCGACGGTGTGCGCGTAGCACGCGGTCCCGGGGTTGTACGCCGAGAGCCGGGCGCCGCAGGCGGTGCACCGCCGCTGCCGGTCTGCCTCGGCCCGGGCCACCGGTCGCAGGGTCGCTGCGGTGGGTCGATGTCCGCTCGTCATGGCTCTGCCCTCCGGGAACGCCGCACCCGCCGCGGCCGCCTCCCGGGGCGGAGGCGGGTGGACCGTCGGGACGGGCGAACCGCACGCTCACGCTAGGTGACGCGCATCACACCCGTCAACGCTGCCCGGGGCGGAACGGGATCGTCCGGGACGGCTTCGCGACGCGGGTCGCCCCGTCGCGCGTACGCGGCTCAGACCGTGCCAGAATGCGCGCGTGGCAGCCGCTTCCGTCGCCGAGGCACCTCCGAGGACCGCTTCCGAGCGGCCCTCCATGACCTCGGTCGGCACGATCATCTGGCTCTCCAGCGAGCTGATGTTCTTCTCCGCGCTGTTCGCGATCTATTTCACGATCCGGTCGCAGGCCGAGCCCAACTGGCCGCCGGCCGGTGAGCACCCGCACATCGGCTACTCGCTGATCTTCACGGTGATCCTGGTGGCGAGCTCCGTGACCTGCCAGCTCGGCGTGTTCGCCGCCGAGAAGGGCGACGTCTACGGGCTGCGCCGCTGGTACGTGCTGACCTTCCTCATGGGCCTGACCTTCGTGCTCGGGCAGGCCAACGAGTACCGCATGGAGATCGCGGACGGCCACACGTTCAGCCACGACGCCTATTACTCGACCTTCTACCTGACGACCGGGTTCCACTTCCTGCACGTGTGCGGCGGCCTCTTCGCGTTCATCATCGTGCTCGCGCGTTCCACGGTCGGACGCTTCACGCCGGCACAGGCGACCTCGGCGATCGTCACGTCGTACTACTGGCACTTCGTCGACGTCGTGTGGATCGGCCTCTACCTCGCGATCTACCTCATCCAGTGAACCCGCACCAGGAGACCGACATCGACATCGACGCCCCGGGCACCGCAGCGGTCCGCCGTCGGCGACGCGTGCCCGCCACGGTCTACGTGCTGCTGGCGCTGGTCCTGTCCGGCGTCGCGTGGGCGCTGTTCAGCCCGTCCGGCCACGCGGCCAACGCCGGCAACGACGCGGCGATCGCGCAGGGCAAGGAGCTGTTCGCGAACGGCTGCTCCTCCTGTCACGGCTTCGCCGGCCAGGGCGTCGTCGGCCGTGCGCCCTCGCTCGTCGGCGTCGGCGGTGCCGCGGTCGACTTCCAGGTGAGCTCCGGTCGCATGCCGTTGGCCGAGCCCGCACTCGAGGCGGGCCGCACCAAGTCCACGTACACGCAGGCCGAGATCGACGACCTGGCGGCGTACGTGCAGAGCCTCGGTGGCGGTCCGGCCCAGGTCTCCGTGACCGACGCGATGATCAAGAACGCCAAC
>CAJCIY010000339.1 GCA_903970495.1 Candidatus Melainabacteria bacterium
GGCCGGCGCTGCCGATGCCGAGCCGCGGCAGCGGCGGCAGCGAGCCACCGGAGTCGGTGTCGTAGTCGTACTCGACGACCGGGTCGTCCGCGGACGGGGTGCCGGCCTGGTGGTTGGCGAGCGTCGCGACCGACATCCCGCACCCGAGTGACGCGGCGAGCACCGACCCGGCCGACGTGCCGACGAGCACCTCGGCCTCGCGCGGGTCGAGGCCGACGACCTCGCTCAGCGCCTGCAGCGCACCGGTGCTCCACGCCGCCCCGAGCACACCGCCGGCGCCGAGCACCACCCCGACCCGGGCACTCACCTGCGCACGCTTCTCTTCGCGCAAGCGCTCATCGGCGCACACTTCTCTTCGCGCAAGCGCTCATCGGCGCACGCTTCTCTTCGCGCAAGCGCTCATCGGACGGTCTCCACGAGCTCCTCGAGCGACTCCCCGATCAGCTGCGCCAGCACGTCGACGTCCGGCATGGCGTCGCGGTCGGCGTTGAGCCCGTAGAACACCCCGCCGTTGTACGACGTCAGCCCGATGCACACCGCCTGCCCCTTGGCCAGCGGCACGACCGGGTAGACCGACACCATCTCGGCGCCCGCCGCGTACAGCGGGACCTGCGGGCCGGGGACGTTGGTGACGACGAGGTTGAACAGCCGCCGCGAGAGGGTCGAGGACAACCGGGCGCCGAGGGCGTGGAGCGTCGGCGGCGCGAAGCCGGAGATCGCCACGATCGCGTCCGCGCCCATGCTCTGGTGGGTGTCCTTCAGGCCCCGCATCGCGTACGAGATCTGCTGCAGCCGGACGACCGGGTTCGGCTCGCCCACCGGCAGGTCGACGAAGTAGGAGCTGACCCGGTTGCCGCCGTCGCCGCTCGCCCCAGCCGGGCGGACGCTGACCGGGACCATCGCCCGCAGCGCGTCGCGCGGGCCGACCTGCTCGCCCCGGGTGAGCAGCCACGACCGGAGCGCGCCGCAGACGACCGCGAGCACCACGTCGTTGACGGTGCCGCCGTGGGCCTTGCGGACGCGCTTGTGGTCGTCGAGCTCGGTCGCGCACGTGCCGAAGCGGCGCTGCGCCCCGATGCTCGTGTTCAGCGGCGACGACGGGGCGCTCCGCAGCCCGACCCGGGCCGCCGACAGCAGCCCGCCCGCGGCGCCGACCGCCCGGTCGGCCAACGCCCGGGCGTCGACGATCCCGGTGCGCAGCGTGTCCGCGGCGGCCAGCGGCCGGCGTACGTAGTCCGTCAGCGCGCCGGCCACCAGCTCGATGCGGTGCGGCTCGCGGGCGGCCTGCCACGGCGGGACGTCGACCGACCGCGGCTCACGGCTGACGTCGAGGATCAGCGCGCCGACGTCCATCGCGCTGCGCCCGTCGACCATCGCGTGGTGGGTCTTGGTGATCAGCGCGACCCGCCCGTGCTCGAGTCCCTCGACGAGGTAGATCTCCCACAGCGGCCGGTTGCGGTCGAGCGGCCGGGACATCAGCCGGCCGACGAGCTCGCGCAGCTGCGCCTCGCTGCCCGGCCGCGGCAGCCCCGAGCGGCGGACGTGGAAGGTCACGTCGAAGTCGGCGTCGTCCACCCAGACCGGGTTGCCGAGATGCGCCGGGACCCAGCGGACCTTCTGGCGGTAGCGCGGGAAGAGCGCGATCCGCTCCTCGATGATCTCGACGACGCGGTCGTAGTCGACCGCACCGTCCTGCGGCGGCTGGAAGATCGCGACCCCGCCGACGTGCATGTGCGTGGTCGGCTGCTCGAGGTAGAGGAAGCTCACGTCGAGCGGGCTGAGGCGCTCGGCCACGACGTACCTCCCTGCACTCGGTCTGACGCGGGACGGTGCATGGTGACACGCGGCCAGGCCGTCGGACCTACCCGGCGGCGGGCCAGTCGAACAGCGCCTCGACCTCGGCGATCGTCGTGGCGGCGTCGACGTGGCGGACGCCGACCATGCCGACCTCGGCGGCGGCGCGGACGTTCGGGCCGAGGTCGTCGACGAAGACGCACGCCGACGGCGGCAGGCCGAGCCGCTCCGCGGTCAGCCGGTAGATGGCCGGGTCCGGCTTGCGCAGCCCGACCTCGCCACTGATCACCTGCAGGTCGAAGAGCGGCGCCAGCTCCTCCACCGGGTAGGTGTTGCCCCAGGAGTTCGACAGCAGGGCGGTACGGATGCCGGCGGACCGCGCCCGCGCGAGCAGCGCGTACATGTCCGGCTCGGCGGCGAACGCCGAGAACATCCGCTGGAGCAGGCCGTCGGCCACGACCGGCGCGCCGGCGCGGTCGGTCAGCCGCGCGGCGAGCGCGCGCTCGAACTCCGGTCCCGGCAGCGCGCCCGTCTCGAGCCCGTGGACCGGGTTGCTCGGCGCGCCGGGGGTCAACCACTCGCGCATCACGCTCCGGAACTGCGCCGGGTCGATGTCGTCGGCAGCGAGCCAGACCGCCATGGCGCCGCTCAGGTCGCTGGTGAGCACACCGCCGAAGTCGACCACCAGGGCCTGCAGACCGGTCACGCCCCGGACGGTACGGCGACCCCGCTGCGCCGTCGCCGGCGGCCCGACCCGGTGGCCGGCACGCCCAGCAGCCGGCGCGCGAGCCCGGTCACCGCGGCCCGGTACGGCGAGCCGGGCGAGGCCTCGGCCAGCAGCCGGCCGGCGGCGAGCGCGGCGTCGACGCCCGGGCGGTCCTCGGGCAGCAGCACGACCTCATCGACGCCGGCGAAGCGCTGCAGCACGCCGGCGACCTCGCGCGCCGGATCGCCCGGGACCGGACCGCGCCGCACCCGGTTCACGACGACGACGTGCCGCGCGCCGGGCGCCGCGACCGCCAGCTCCGGCAGCGTGCGGACCAGCCGCGACAGCGAGACCGGGTCGGCGGCACCGACCGCGAGGACCACGTCGGCCGCACCGAGGGCCGCGAGGGTGGCGCCGTTGCGGCGCGGGGCCACGGAGTCGTAGCTCAGCTCCTCGTCGGACTCGAGGCAGAACCCGCAGTCGACCACGGTGAGCGCCGCGAGCCGCCGGCCGAGCTCGAGCACGCGCTCAAGGGCGGTCGGTCGCAGCTCGGGCCAGCGGTCCGGCCGGGACAGCCCGGTCAGCACCCGCAGCAGCCCGCTGCCCCCCGCGGCCACGGTGCGGGCGTACCCGGCAAGCGAGGCGGTGTCGAGGGTGCCGAGCGTCGCGGCCCGCGCGGCCGCCACCAACCCGGGGGCGTCGTCGAGCAGGCCGAGCAGCTGCGCGACAGACCCGCCGTAGGTGTCGGCGTCGGCCAGCAGCGCGGGCGCCCCGAGGATCGCCGCCTCGGCGGCGAGCGTCGTGGCGAGCAGCGACCGGCCGGGCGAGCCGGCCGGGCCCCAGACGGCGACGACAGTGCCGCGGGGCTCGACGCTGAACGGCGTGGCCGCCCCGGGCGGGCTCGGCCGGCCGGCGCGCGCGAGGGCGGCGGCCGGGTCGGCCAGCTCGGCGCGCAGCCCGGAGGCGACGTCGGCGGCTGCCGCCGCGGCCGACGCCAGCGCCGACGCCACGGCCGCCGGCGCCACCGCTGCGGCGAGCACCGAGACGACCCCGAGCTGCCGCAGCGACCGCTCCGCCGCCTCGTCGGCGGCCAGCCCGACGACACCGACCCCTGCTGCGGCGAGCCGGGTGACGACCGACGCGTCGAACCGCCGCAGGTCGGCCGACACCAGCGCCGCGGTGGCCGTGCCCGCGGTCGCGGCGGCGAGCAGCTCGGCGACGTCGACGCACCGGCGTACGACGGTCACACCCGCCGCAGGTCGCTGGAACGCGGCGAGCAGGCGCGCCTCGACCTCGCCGTCGGCGAGCGCGGTGAGCACCGCGGTGGTCATCGGACGCTCACGGGGACGAGGAGAAGCCGGTGACCGGCGCGCCGCCCACGTCGCCGGCGTCGTCGCCGGCCGGCTGCTCCAGCACGACATCGATCTGGGCGGTCTCCGACGCACGGACCAGCGCGCCGGTGTCGCCGACCGGCACCTGCAGCCGGACCGTCACGGTCCCGGCGCTGTCGGTGTCGCCGCCGCCGACGTAGGTCACGCCGCGCAGGATCGCCTCGGTGCTGCCGACGCCGGCGCCCGCCGGCTTCACCGTCGCGAAGACGTCGACGAGGTCTCCGGCGGCCAGCGGCGGCAGCCGCGACGGGTCCACCGGCAGCGAGACCACGCGCGTCGGCTGCGGCGAGGCGCTCTGCCCGACCGCTGAGCGCGGCAGCAGGTCACCGCCCCCGACGCCGGTCACGAGCGGGTGCCCGGTCAGGCCGCTCTCGTCCGCGGCGGGCCAGTAGGCGCCACCGGCCGACCCCAGCCGTACGTGGTCGACGCGGAGGTCGCCGGCAGCGAGCACGTGACCGGCGGGCAGGGTGCGCGCGACGACGAGCACCGCGGCGGTCCGCGCTCCGGTCGCCAGGACCCGGGCGCCGACGAGGACGGCGGCGAGCACGATCGCGATGCCGAGGGCCAGCCGCCGGTCGCGCCACCGCGGTGGCCGGAGCCGTCGGGCGGCGGGGCTGCGCACCGGTTC
>CAJCIY010000340.1 GCA_903970495.1 Candidatus Melainabacteria bacterium
GTTCTGGGGCGACGACGGTGTCGACGACCTGACCGATCCGGACCTGCGGGCGCTGGCGCTGGCCGCGGCCCGGCTGCAGACCGGGCCGGGCGACGTTGGCGGAGGCTCCGGGATTTGAACCCGGGATGGGGTTGAAGCCCCAAACCGCATTAGCAGTGCGGCGCCATAGACCGGACTAGGCGAAGCCTCCAACGCGACCCTCGCGGGTGCCGGGCAACTCTAGCGGGCGGCCGGTTCCCAACCCGCCGGTCGGATGCGAGAGTGTGTGCCGCACCACAGGAGGACAAAGGGGACGACGTGCGACAGCTGACCGGACTCGACGCGCAGTTCCTCGCGATGGAGAACGGCCGCATCCACGGCCACGTCGGGCTGCTCGCCATCTGCGACCCGTCGACCGCCCCCGGCGGCGTCCTCGACGCGCGCGTCGTGAAGGCGATGATCGCCGAGCGCATCCACCTGCTGCCACCGTTCCGGTGGCGCCTGGTGCGCGTGCCGTTCGACCTCGACCACCCGTACTGGATCGAGGATCCGGACTTCGACCTGGACTACCACGTGCGCGATGCCGCGCTGCCGCCCCCCGGCGACATGAAGGCGCTCGGCGACATGGTGGCCCGCGAGGCAGCGCGGGAGCTCGACCGCAGCCGGCCGCTGTGGGAGCTGCAGATCGTCCACGGCCTGCCGGACGGCAAGGTCGCCCTGCTGACCAAGACCCATCACGCCGCCGTCGACGGCATGAGCGGCGCCGAGATCCTCAGCGTGCTGCTCGACCTCGACGCGGGTGGCCGCGACGTCGAGCCGCCCACCGAGGAGCGGGTCACCCAGCAGCCGCCGTCGGAGCTGGCGATGACCGCGCGCGGGCTGCTGCACCTGCCGCTGCACCCCCTTCGCGGTCTGCGCGCACTGCCGTCGGTGCTCCCGGCCCTCGACGCCGTCCCGCCGGTGCGCAACCTGCCACTGGTCGGCAAGATCAGCCGGGTCTACACCAGGACCGCCCGGATCGCCGGCCACGTCCTGCCGGTCCCGGAGGGCGAGCTGCTGGACACGCCCGAGGTCAAGGCGCCGCGTACGCCCTACAACCACCCGATCGGGCCGCACCGCCGGTTCTCGTTCGGGACGCTGTCGCTCGACACGGTCAAGGCGGTGAAGCGGGCCCACGGCGTCACCGTCAACGACGTCGTCATGTGCCTGTGCGCCGGCGCGGTCCGGGCGCAGCTCGCCGAGCTCGGCCAGCTCCCCGCGGAGCCGATGGTCGCCATGGTGCCGCTGTCGGTGCGCACGCCCGAGGAGTTCGGCACCTTCGGCAACAAGATCTCGATGATGGTGGTGCCGATCCCCACCGACGTCCCCGACCCGGTCGAGCGGCTGCAGGTCATGCACGGCACGATGACGGTGGCCAAGGACCGCTACGAGGCGCTGCCCGCCTCGCTGCTGTCGGACGTCACGCAGTTCATCCCCCCGGCCGTCTTCTCCCGCGCCACCCGCGGGATGCACTCGCTGTCGGCCTCGCGCGGCCTGGCGCCGTCGCTCAACCTCGTGATCTCCAACGTCCCCGGCTCGCCGTTCCCGCTCTACTGCGGCGGCGCCCGGCTCGAGACCGCGTTCCCGATCTCGGTGCTGTTCGAGGGGGTGGCGCTCAACATCACGGTGATGAGCTACCTCGACCACCTCGACTTCGGCGTCATCGCCGACCGGCAGACCGAGGGCGACGTGTGGGTGCTGCTGGAGCACCTGCACCGGGAGCTCGCGACCCTCGCGGACACGGTCGGCGGTACGGCCGAGGCGGCACCGCAGACACCGGCGAAGCGGTCCGCGACCGGCTGAGGAACAAGGCGGCCCGGCCGCGGCGTTCGTGGCGGTCGACCCGGACCGATCTCATGGCGTGCTCTCAGCCCGCTCCTCGGTTGCCGGATGAGGCTTCGGGTCAGAACCACCGCACCTGCCACCCGCGTCCCGATCGAGGCCCCCATGACCACCACCACCCGCCCCACCCAGACCTCCGGCCCGATCCTCTCGGCGGCCGCCAGCCACCGCCTCGAGACCGAGCTCGCCGCCCTCGTCGAGGAGCGCACGCTTCGCGCGACCGAGCCGATCGACGCCACCGGCGACGCCGCCGACCTCGCCGAGTTCGCCGCCCGCGACATGGTCCTCGAGCGGCTCGACGAGCGCATCGCCGACATCCGCGGTCTGCTGGCCGAGGCCGCCGTCCCGGCCCAGCGCGCCGCCGACGACACCGTCGCGACCGGCGCCGTCGTCGACCTGCGCTTCGGCAAGGCTCGCGCCGTCGAGACCTTCCTGCTCGGCCACCTCGCCGAGGCGGGCGGCGGCTTCGAGGTCATCACGCCGCAGAGCCCGCTGGGCCGCGCGCTCGCCGGTGCCCGCACCGGCGAGACCGTGCAGTACGGCTCGCCCCGCGGCGAGGTCGCCGTCACGATCGTCGGGCTGCGCGCCTCCTGACGCCGCCCCCCACGCTCGCGGTCGTCCCGCCGGCCGAACCCCCCTCGGGTCGGCGGGACGACCGCGTACCAACCTGCCCGGCGGCTAGGTTCGCGCCATGAGCCTGCCCCGCCCGGCCCCGGACCGCACCGCTCTCGTGACCGGGGCGTCCTCCGGCATCGGGGTCGACATCGCGCGGGAGCTCGCCCGCCGCGGTCACGGCCTCACCCTGGTCGCCCGCCGCGCGGACCGGCTGCAGGCGCTCGCCGACGAGCTCGGGGGCGCCGTACGCGTCGAGGTCGTCCCTGCCGACCTCGCCGATCCCGCCGCACGGCAGGGAATCCTCGAAGAGGTCGGCGCTCGCGGGCTCACCGTCGACGTGCTGGTCAACAACGCCGGGTTCGGCACGATCGGCCGGGTCGCGGAGCTGCCGGCCGACGAGGAGACGCGCATGGTGCGCGTCAACGTCGAGGCGCTCGTCGACCTGACCACGCGGGTGCTGCCCGGCCTGGTCGAACGCGGCTCGGGCGCGATCCTCAACGTCGCCTCGACGGCCGCCTTCCAGCCGCTGCCCGGCCAGGCCGCGTACGGCGCGACGAAGGCGTTCGTGCTGTCGTACACCGAGGCGCTGCGCCAGGAGGTCCGCGGCCGGGGGGTCTCGGTCACCGCGCTTTGCCCCGGACCCGTACGGACGGAGTTCGCCGGTGCCGCCGGGCTGAGCCAGGACGACTTCGACGCCGCCCTGCCGGGCTTCCTGTTCGTCCCGCCCGAGGCCGTCGCCCGGGCCGCGGTCGACGCCCTCGACGCCGGCAGAGGCGTCGTCATCCCCGGTCTCGGCAACGAGCTCGGCGCCCGGTTCGGCACCCTCATGCCCCGGCGGCTGCTGCTACCGCTGCTGGCCCGGCAGCACCCCGCGCTGCGCGCGCGCTGACCTGCGTCGAATTCGACGAAGCGGTTGCCCGATCGGCCACCGCTTCGTCGATCTCGTCGGGGGTCTCAGCTGGTCGTCGTCTTCCCGGGGCCGGCGTCGACGATGTGGGTCGCGGTCGGGCTCGACGACCCGGTCCCGAGCACGCCGACCCTGTCACCGACGTGCACCTGCGAGATCCGCCCGGCGGCACCCTTGGCCTTGCCGTCGGACCGCAGGTGCTCGATGGTCACCTGCGTGACGGCGTACCGCTGGCTGAACCCGTCGGCGGCCCGGACCGTGATCGACGTCGGCGTGACGGCGGTGACCGTGCCCCGGATCTCGTCGTGGGTCACGAAGCCCGTCGCGCCCTTGCCGGCGCGGGTCACGTAGGTGCCGTGCAGGGCGCGGCCGAGTTCGACGCGAGCCTTGGCGTGGTGCGCCTTGGCGGTGCTCGTGCTCGGGGACGGGCTCGGGCTGCTGCTGCCGGTGACCGCGACGGCGGCGGTGCCGGCTCCCACGATCGCGGCGCTCGTCGCGCCGACGATCAGGACCTTCTTCCACATGGCTTCTCCTCGGTGTGTGGCTGACGAGATCCACCATCGGCCGCCCGTGTGCGCGGATCACCACCGCAGTGTTCGGGCTCGGTTCGGATCTGCTGTGACCGCGGACCCCCGCCCGTCACGACCTGTCGCGGCCGACGGGGTCAGCCCGCGGGCAGGGTGACCGCGAAGCACGCGCCGCCCTCGGGCGCGTGGCCGGCCGCGACCGACCCGCCGAGCCGCTCGACGAGGCGGTGGACGATCGCGAGCCCGAGGCCGGTGCCGACCTGCCGCACACCGCGGTAGCGGTCGTACAGGGCCGAGCGGTCGAAGGCCACCCGCAGGTCGTCGTCGGTCAGCCCCGGACCGCCGTCGCGGATCTCGAGGACGACCGCGCCCGGCGACCGGCGCGCGGCGAGCACGATCGGGCGGCCGGCCGGCGTGACCCGCAGCGCGTTCTCCAGCAGGCCGTCGAGCACCTGCCGGAGGCGGGTCGGGTCGGTGGCGAGCCGCTGCCCGGGCGCGCCCTGGTCGACGGAGAACGCGACCCCGGCCCGACTGCAGCGCTCGGACCACACCTGGCCCGCCGCGTGCAACAGCTCACCGAGGTCGATGTCGACCACCTCGATGCGTACGTCCTGCGCCTCCAGCCGCGCCAGGTCGAGCAGGTCCCCGACGAGCCGGCTCAGCCGCTGCGCCTCACCGCTCAGCGTCCGCCCGATCTCGGGCACCCGATCGGCGGGCACCAGGCCGTCGGCCATGGACTCGGCGTACCCGGTGATGGCTGTCAGGGGGGTGCGCAGGTCGTGGGAGACCGAGAGCAGGAACTCGCGCTGCCGCGCCTCCGATGCGCCGAGGTGGGCGGCGAGGGTGTTGACCGCCTCGGCGACCTCGGCGACCTCGGCCGGACCCTCGGAGACCACCGCGACGCCGCGCGAGCCGGCGGCCAGCGCGTGGGCGGCAGCCGCCGTGCGCCGCAGCGGCCGGGCGACCCGCCGCGCCACCAGCACGCCGAGCCCGATCGCGACGAGCACGGCCACGAGCAGGGCGAGCAGCAGCCGGCGGATCTCGGCGTTCGACACCGACAGTGCGTCGGAGCGCCGCTGCGCGACGACGATCCCGCCGGTGGATGTCGGCCGCGCCTGGACCAGCACCGAGACGCCGTCGACCGTCTCGCGGAGGCCGAGCGCGTGACCGGCGAGGACCCGGCGGACCTGTCCGGTGTCGAGGGCGTTGCGGCTGAGCGGGTTCGCCCCGGTGACGACGCCTGCGCTGCTGATGTCGGCGACGGAGACCCGCAGCGAACGCAGCACGACGCGGCCGCGCACCGTCCCGCCGGCGCCGCTCGCCAGCTCGGTCGCGACGCGGCTGAGCGACTGCTGGGCGCCGTCGGTGTCCGCGCTCCTGATGAGGTGGGCGCCGAGCAGCCCGGCGATGACGCCGGTGAGCACGGAGACGACGGCGGTCAGCAGCCCGATCCGGAACGCCAGCGACCGACGGCGTCTCATCCGACCGGCCCGCTCTCGGCCGCGTACCCGACCCCGCGGACGGTACGGACGGGGCTGGCCGGGCCGAGCTTCGACCGCAGCTGCGCGACGTGGACGTCGACGGTACGGGTGCCGGCCACCGACGCGTGGCCCCAGACCTCGGTGAGCAGCTGCTCGCGGGTCACGACCCGGCCTATGCGTGCCAGCAGGTACGCCAGCAGGTCGAACTCCGTCGCCGTCAGGTGGACTTCGTCCTCTCCGACGTAGACCCGGCGCCCCGCGGGCTCGAGCCGTACGAGGCCGGCGACGAGCGCCTCCTCGTCGGCCACCCGGGCGCTGCGCCGGAGCAGCCCGGTGACCCGCGCGACCAGCTCCCGCGGCGAGAACGGCTTCGTGACGTAGTCGTCGGCGCCGAGCTCGAGGCCGACGACCCGGTCGACCTCGTCGTCGCGGGCGGTCACGAACACCAGCGGCGTCCAGTCGCCGCCCGCCCGCAGGCGCCGGCAGACCTCGACGCCGTCGAGACCGGGCAGGCCGACGTCGAGCACGATCGCCGCCGGCCGGCGGCTGCGGACGACGTCGAGCGCCGTCAGGCCGTCGCCGACCACCTCGACCCGGTAGCCCGCTCGCTCGAGGTACATCCGCACGACGTCGGCGATGGCGGTCTCGTCCTCGACGACGAGCACCAGGCCGCGCGACTCCATGGCTCCAGACCGTACGGCCGCCGGGCTCAGATCCCGTCGGCGACGACCCGGAGCACGGCATCCAGGCCCTGCTCCCGCACCGCTGCGGTGGCGTGCTGCAGCGGCCCGTCGATCACGAGCAGCGAGAAGCCGTGGACGGCGGACCAGGCCGCGATCTCGCCGCCCTGCCGTCGCTCCGGCGGGATCAGGCCGACCGCGACCAGCTCGTCGAGCCGCTGCGAGAGCTGCACGTAGGCATGGACCACCTCGGGGTCATCCGGGTCGACGTCGCCGATGGCGAACTCCCCGCAGCAGCGGAACAGCCCGCGGCGGGTGGTCGCGAACTCCACGTAAGCCCGGCCGCTCGCCTCGAAGCGGGCGAGGGCCGCGCGCTTGCCCCGCCCGGGGACGGCACCGATGCGCCGGGCCATCAGCTGTCCGAACTCGGTCAGGGCCCGGGCCGCCACGGCCCGCAGCAGCTCTTCGCGGTCGGCGAAGTGGCGATAGGCCGCGTTGTGCGAGACGCCCACCTGACGCGAGACCTCCCGCAGCACGACCGCGTCGGGACCCTCCTTCTCGGCGAGCTCGACGGCCGCGTCGACGAGGGCGGCGCGCAGATTGCCGTGGTGGTAGGGCATGACCACATGTTGACACAGCCCACATTCCTCGTCCATGCTGCCGATGTGTCCATCGACAACATGGGATCGCCGATACGCCGGAGCCCCTACCTGGTCCTGCTGGTCGCCTGCCTCGCGACGTTCGCGATCAACCTCGACACCAACCTGGTCAACGTCGCCCTGCCGTCGCTCACCCGTCAGCTCGGCGCCACCACCCGTGACCTGCAGTGGATCGTCGACGCGTACAACCTCGCGTTCGCCGCGCTCGTCCTCGGCGCCGGTAGCCTCGGCGACCGGTTCGGGCGGCGGCCGCTCCTCATCACCGGGCTCCTCGGCTTCGCCGTGGCGAGCGGCGCGGGCGCGCTGTGCGACGGCGCCGCCCAGCTGGTCGCCGTACGCCTCGTCATGGGCGTCTTCGCGGCGATGATCTTCCCGACGACGCTGTCCATCATCACGAACGCGTTCCCGGACCGGGGCCGGCGGGCGGGCGCGATCGGCATCTGGGGTGCCGTCGTCGGCGTCGGCGTCGCCGCCGGACCGGTGACCGGCGGATTCCTGCTCGAGCACTTCTGGTGGGGCAGCGTCTTCGTGGCGCTGGTACCGATGGCCGTCCTCACCGCGGCGCTCGCGATCTGGCTCGTCCCCGAGTCACGCGATCCGCTCGCACCGGGCGTCGACGTCCGCGGCGTGCTCGCCGCGTCCGCCACCGTCGGCGTGCTCGTCTACACGATCATCGAGGCGCCGCATCGCGGCTGGCACTCGACGGCGACGCTCGGTGGCTTCGTCGGCACCGTCGTCCTGGCAGTGGTGTTCGGCCTGCTCGAGCGCCACGCCGCGAACCCGATGCTCGACCTGTCGGTGTTCCGGACCCGCGCGTTCTCGGCGGCCAGCCTGTCGGTGACCGTCGCGTTCTTCGCGCTGTTCGGCTTCATCTTCCTGGTGACGCAGTACTTCCAGTACGTCCGCGGCTACGGCCCGCTCTCGACCGGCGTACGGATCCTGCCGGTCGCGGCCGCCATCGCCAGCGGCGCCGCGCTCGGACCGGTCCTGGTCGCCCGCTTCGGGACGCGCACCGTCGTGATGGCCGGACTCACCTCGCTCGGCGCCTCGTTCGCCTGGATCTCCCAGTCGCCGGCGGACATGTCGTACGGGGTGATCGTCGCGCAGATGCTGCTGATGGGCGCAGGGCTCGGCCTGACCCAGGTGCCGGCCACCGAGTCGATCCTGTCCGTGCTCCCCGCCGCCAAGGCGGGTGTCGGCTCCGCCATCAACGACGCGACCCGCGAGGCGGGCGGGACCCTCGGCGTCGCCATCGTCGGCAGCGTGTTCGCGTCGCTGTTCAGCAGCCACCTCGGCCACTCCGCCCTCGCCGACCTGCCTGGCCTCGCGCAGGCGAGGAGCTCAGTCGGTGCGGCGTACGCGGTGGCGCACGGCGACCCGGTGCTCGTCGCCTCGGTGCAGCACGCGTTCATGGCGGCCTTCGACGCCGGCTGCCTCGTCGGTGCGGCGATCTGCTGGGCCGGCGCGCTGGCCGCGCTGTTCCTGCCGGGCCGTGTGCGCCGGCAGTCGCCCGCGTCGCCCGCCCTCACCGAGCTGGTCGGCGCGCGGTGATCTGCCTCGGAACAGCGGAGGGCGTGGGATTCGAACCCACGATGGGTTTGACCCCATAGCGGTTTTCAAGACCGCCGCCATCGGCCACTAGGCGAGCCCTCCAGCGCAGCAGGCTATCCGCATCGGGCGGCGCGAGATTTTCGCAGCATGCAGACGCACGCTCGCCCGACTTTGTCGCTGGTCGTTGCCGCCATCGGACCGACAAAGATCGGTCGTGTTCCTCTCCTAAAGAAGGCAGGGGCGCGTCGAATTCGTTCTCGACAGGTGATGTGGTTGTATTTCCTCGTCCCCCACGAGAACGGATTATCATGGCTCGCAAGCAGGAAGTCGTCGTGCACCTGGTCGATGACCTCGACGGCACCACCGCGGCAGAGACCGTCAGCTTCACGATCGACGGCGTCGCGTACGAGATCGACCTCAACAAGAAGAACGCCAAGGCCCTCCGCACCGACTTCGACAAGTGGAGCAGCCACGCACGCAAGTCGCGCGCGAAGGCCCGCGCCGGACGTCGCCGCGCTGCCACCTCACGACCGACCGGCGAAGCCGCTGCGATCCGGGCCTGGGCCACCGAGAACGGCGTCACCGTCCCGGCCCGCGGCCGGATCCCCAAGGCCGTCGTGGAGCAGTACCAGGCCAGCTGAACCGACACCCACCGGACGGCCCAGCGGGGGGACGCCGCAGCGGGGCCATCTGGCGGGTGATTGGTCCGTCTGGACCCGGTCCGTCCGGAACCACCCTCCCGCGACGAATAGGGACGTTATCCTCCGATCGCGCTCTGCTGATGAGCAGCGCGCGCAGCGGAGGAGGGGTTCATGCACGTCCTGGGTCGGGGTGGCGGCGGCGCCGCGAACGGGTTCTCTGAGCCGGATCTCCGGCGACGTCGACGGGTCCGCCGGGTCGTCACCGGCACCGCGCTGACGCTGGCCGCTACGGCCGCACTGTCCGGCGCGCAGTGGGGTCAGGCAGCCGGGGCGGAGCAGGTGCTGCAGGCCGTCAACATCGACCTCGGCTCCAACGGCGCGATCACGAAGGTCGCCGACACCGACATCCGCAAGGACCTGCCGGGCTACAAGACCACGACGACCGACTACGCGCCGGCGCAGGTGGCGTCGACCCTGCCGGTCTCGGTCACCACCTCGTACATCCGCGACGGCGTCCCCGGGACCGACGTCTCGGCGCTGGCGCTGCAGTCCGGACTCATCGAGGTCGACGTCACGGTCGCCAACAAGACGCTGCGCCCGATGGAGATGACCTACCCCGTCAACGGCGTCGAGCACACCCAGTACGCGCTCGTCGGCGCGCCGCTGACGGTCACCGCCAACGCGACCCTCCCCAAGGGGAGCTTCGCCCGCATCGTGCAGTCGAGCCCCGGCACCAGCGACCCGCACACCACCAACGGCGTCGTCAGCTCTGACGCCTCGGGCAGCAGCACGGTGTCCTGGTCGGCGCTGCTCGCGCCCCCCGCGCTGAGCCCGACCACGACCTTCAGCCTCGTCGAGCAGGCGCAGAAGTTCCAGATGCCGCAGTTCTCCCTGTCGGTCTCACCGGGCCTCAACGCCGACCCGTCGGTCGACGGTCTGCTGAGCGAGACGTTCGGCACCTCGAACTCGCTGCTCGCGACCCAGAACCAGGCGATCACCCTCGTCGACCAGATCAACGCCACGCTGAACGACGTGTCGAGCAACCTCGCCGACATCCAGACCGCCCTGGGCAGCACCGCGACCGGGCTCGGCCAGTCGGCCACCTCGGCCCTCGAGAGCGTCGGCAGCCAGATCGGCGCGTCCAGCCAGGAGCTGTCCGGTGAGCTCGATCAGCTGCAGTCGACCGTGGCCAGCTCGGTGTCGTCGGCCGGCTCGACCGCGGACAGCACCCTGAGCTCGACGGTGAGCTCGCTGATCTCCTACATCGGCGGCCCGCAGGACGACCGGGTCTTCGGCCAGGTGATCGCCGCCGGTCGCGCCGACGCCGCGCCGCAGGCGAACGGCTGCACCATCACCGCTCCCGCGGGTGGCACCACGACGACCCTGTACGGCCAGCTGCAGGACGTCCAGCACCTGATCACCGCCATCAGCACCGGCAGCCAGGCCTGCATCAGCGGCGCCCGCTCGCAGCTGCTGGCCACGATCGGCGACGACGTGACCACCTGCCCGGCCCCGGTCGGTGGCACTGCGGTCGTCGACGCCCCGGGCGAGACCATCGTCTGCGACATCAGTGGCTCCGCCGCCAACCTGACCACGGCGACCGGCGCGACCGGCGCCGACATCGCCGCGCTCTCGGGCGCGGTGAGCTCTTCGCAGCAGGCCTTCGGCAACCTGAGCTCGACCGTCGGCCACCTCGACACCGACCTGACGAGCCTCTACGGGACCTACGCGTCGACGACCTCTGGTGACTCGTTCACGGGCGGCGACATCGAGGCGGACCTGACCGCGCTGACCGCGCTCCGCGGCGACCTGACCTCGGCCGTCAGCGCTGCGTCTGCGGCGAAGTCGTCGCTGGACGCCGACAGCAGCCTCGCGACCACGCAGGAGTCGGCGATCGGCACCGTCGCCAGCAACGGCAGCAGCACCTCGCCGTCCAGCACGATCGCCGGCCAGGTCACCTTCACCGCCCAGACGGCCTGCAGCCTCATCACGCCGCTGGCCATCGACGACCCCGCACAGACGGCGCAGGTCACGCAGGACGACCTGGTGTCGCTGCTGCTCACCAACCAGCACTGCACGGCGCTGTCGGGATCCTCCGATCCGCTGGCAACCGTCATCGAGACGTCGGCGAACGGCCTCTACACCGCCGACGCGGCGAGCAACTCCGTGACGCTGAAGCTGCTGAGCGAGTACGCGGCGTGGAGCGAGGTCGCCTCGAACAGCGCCGCGTCCGGGCAGCTGTCGACCGAGATCGACACGCTGAACGCCGACCTGGCGAGCGGCGGCACCCTGGGCAAGATCCTCACGTCACTGGCCCCCACCGGGTCCGACGGCAGCAGGCTTGCGGACGCCGACAAGCTCATCTCGCTCCTCGCGGCCTCCGGCAGCACGCCGAACAAGGCCTGCAGCGACCTCGCCGGCAGCGGCACCGTGCCGTCGGTCGCGGACTTCGCCAGCGCGTGCCTCGGCAAGTCGGGCGCCGCGGCGACCGGCAGCATCGCGGCGATCTCGACGGCGCTGAGCGGCGACACCGGGACCCTCGGCACGAGCGGCAGCGGCCTCACGGGCGTCGGTACCCAGGCGGCGCAGGCGGTCTCGAGCAGCGACAGCATGCTCGGCGACCTGACCACCTCGCTCAGCCGCGCGCTGCAGACGACCGCCAACGGTCAGATCAGCAAGGACCTCAGCTCGCTGATGGCCCAGCAGAAGACGCTGATGCAGCAGGAGAGCGGCACCAGCGCGCAGCTGGACGCGCAGACGAATGCCGCGGTATCGGCACTCGACTCCTCGGTCGGAGGTGCCGATAAGAGCCAGATGGCAGCCAGCGCATCGCTCGCGTCCCTGGTCGACCAGGTGAAGCTCGACCTCGGCAGCGGCAGCGCCGGGTCGCACCTCGGCATCCTCGGCGCCATCCAGTCGAACTCCGCCGAGACCGGCATCGGGGCGGGCCAGATCGACCAGGCCACGGCGCAGGCGGGTGCGTTCAAGGGCGTCCGCATGACCGACGTCGCCGACAACCTGCTGACGCAGCAGCAGCTGCAGGCCTCGCTGCAGCTGGCGCAGTCGATGGCGCCGTTCGGGCCGGCTCTCCCGGCCGGGTCGACGCACACGACCGTGTACGTCTTCCACCTCGCCGCGATCGGCTGACCGTGCCCACCCCGATGACGGCCCGCCGGCGGGCCATCGGCGGCTGCGCCGCCGCCGGCCTGGCCGTCGGTCTGCTGGCCGGCTGCGGCAAGAGCGCGACGTCCTACCCGGCGTCGACGCCGCAGCAGGTGCCGCTGACCCTCGCCGCCTCGCTGCTGCAGCCGGTCAAGATCGGGCTCGTGGTGACGAGCTCGAGCGCGCCCGGTCAGGGCGCAGACGACCTCGGGCTGGCCGCCGGCGCCCGGGTCGCCGAGTACCGCCTCGGGCTCGCGGCCAAGGGCAAGGTCACCCTCGACGTCGTCGACGACCACGGCACCGCCGCCGGCAGCGAGGCTGCCGTGAAGCAGCTGCTCACCGACGGCGTGTCCGGGATCGTGTACGCCTCGGAGGGGAGCCACCTCGACGGCGGCGTCGCCCTGGCGCAGGCCGCGCACACCGCGGTGCTGCTGCCGTACGCGACGACCGCGCCGTCGGGCTCCGGGGTCTGGCTGACCGGACCGTCGGCGCAGCAGGTCGTGAAGGCGCTCGCCTCGACGCTGGGCGCCCAGCACCTCGCGACACCGCTGGTGCTCAGCACCACCTCGGTCGCGGGCCTCGACAGCCTCACCGGCGCGGCGCGCGCCGAGAGCGTCAGCGAAGGGTCCGGGCTGACGGCCCAGGTTGCGGGCGACCTCGGCACGGTCGGGACGAGCAGCGGACCCGACGCGGTCGTCGTCTGGGGCTCCGCCCAGGCCGAGGCCGACGCGGTCGCCGCCGTGCAGCAGGCCGGCAGCACCGTCCCGGTGCTCCTCGGCCCGTCGGCGCTGAGCCCCGCGTTCTCGACCGAGCTGAGTCAGCTCGGCACCCAGGGCGAGGCGACGACGGG
>CAJCIY010000341.1 GCA_903970495.1 Candidatus Melainabacteria bacterium
GACGGCCGGACGTACTGCTGCATCGCGAGCCTGGGCTTCGACAGCGACGTCCAGGAGTTCGCGCTGCGCACCCGGCTGCCGCTGGGCGGCGCGGTCTACACCGTCGGGGCGCTGCGGAGCACGGTCGGCTGGCGGCCCGCGACCTTCACCCTGACGACCCCCGAGGCGACGACCACCGTGGTCGGGTGGTCGGTCGCGGTGGCCAACACCGGCACGTACGGGGGCGGCATGCGCCTCGCCCCCGACGCCGATCCGGCCGACGGCCTGCTCGACGTCGTGACCACGTCGGACATGACACGGCTGCACTTCCTGCGCATGTTCCGGCGGGTGTTCGCCGGGACGCACGTCGTGCTGCCGGAGGTCACCGTGTCCCGGACGCCGTGGGTGCGCGTCGCGGCCGACCGCCCGTTCCGGGTCTTCGCGGACGGCGAGCCGGTCGGGTCGCTGCCGGTCACGGTGTCCGTACGCCCGGGCGCGCTGCGGCTGCTCGCGCCGGAGCCCCGGTGAGGACGTGGGCCGCGGCGCTCGCCGTCGCGGTGCTGGCAGGCTGCGGCGGGCGGCCGGCGCTCGGCCAGCAGCAGTTCGACGCGCGGGCCGACGCCGTCTGCCAGGGGGTCGACGCGACGGTCGTGGCGCTGCCGCCGCCGGTCGCCGGCAACCTCGCCTCGCTCGCGACGTACACGCAGGGCGTGCTCGAGGCGTACGGGCAGGTGCTGATGCAGCTGGACCCGATCGTGGCCCGGGCGAAGGACGCCGGTCAGATCCGCGCGCAGTGGATCGGACCCGACACCCGGCAGCTGGCGCTGGAGCGGCCGGTGCTGCTGCGGCTGGTCGCGGCCGCCCGTGCCGGCAACCGCGCGGCGGTCGCCGCCGCGACCTCGATGCTCGCCGCGCTCCCGGACGGGACGAGGAACGTCACCGCCTACGAGCGCAGCTACGGGGCCACGGACTGCGCGACCCTCGACGGCGATCTCCGGGGCTAGGGAAGTGTCACTCGGACGCACCTGTGTGCGGCCTGTCAGCCGCTAGGCTCCGCCGCCATGACCCCCCGGACGACGGCTGCGGCCGCGGCGATGGCCCTGCTCCTGCTCCCTTCGCTGGCAGCCTGCGGGGGCAGCGGCGGCGGGCTCAGCAGCCTGACCGGCCGGAGCTCCGTGGCGGCCGGAGCCTCCGGTGGCGCCTCGTTCTCCGACGACTCCGGGTTCTCCGACGACAGCGGGTTCTCGGACGACTCCGGGTTCTCCGACGACTCCGGGTTCTCCGACGACAGTGGCTTCTCCGACGACTCCGGCTTCTCCGACGACACCGGTGGCAGCGGCTGTTCGACCCTGCTGTCGGACCTCACCGGCATCGAGAGCGACCTCAGCGGCGCCACCAGCGCGAGCGACCTCGCGAACAAGGTCAAGGCCCTCGAGGCGAAGCTGACGACGGACGCGGCGGGCGGGTCGTCCGACCTGCAGACCGCGGTCAAGAACTACAACGCGCTGCTCAGCAGGATCGTCAAGGACGCTGAGGGCCACAACACCTCCGCGCTGCGGACCGACGAGCAGAACCTCACGTCGGTAGCGACGAAGCTCGGCGAGGCCTGCGAGTAGGTCGTCCGCGGGGGCGCCTGACCGGACCGGCAGCGCCCGGGTTCGGCCGCGCGCGACCGATACGCTGGCGCGGTCATGACGAGCAGCCGGTTCCGGTACGTCGGCGTCCGCGTCACCGGGCGCGAGGTCGCGTGCTCCTACGACCTCGACGGCCGCGGCTTCGTCGAGACGATCGAGCTGCCCGACGGTCCCGGCCTCGGCTCACCCGCGCTGGCGCAGGTCGCCCGGCTGCTGTTCCTGCTCGCCGGGGTGTCGTACTACAAGACAGCGGCGCCGCCCGTCGTCGACCTCGGCGACACCCCCGTCACGGCGGCGGACCGGGCGCTGCTGCGGGCGTTCTACGTCGAGGGCCTCGGCGAGTTCGCCGTCGTCAACGACCTCGACCTGACCGGGCTGCGCCTCGAGGGCGGCGTCGACGCGGTCACCCCGACCCCGTACGCGGGAGACGGCCCGCTGGTCCCGTTCGGCGGCGGGATCGACTCGGTGGTCGTGGCCGAGGCCGTGAAGGCGCGCCGACCGGACACCGCGCTGTTCGTGCTCGGCTGGTACGACGCGATCGAGGCGCCGCTCGGCGTGACCGGGCTTCCCGTCGTGCGGGCCTCCCGCCGGCTCGACCCGCAGGTGCTCGCGCGCGACCCGTCGTTCCGCAACGGCCACGTGCCGGTGACCGGGATCCTGTCGTGCATCGCCCTCGCCAGCGCCGTCGCGACCGGCCGCGGCTCGGTGGTCATGAGCAACGAGCACTCCGCGTCGGAGGCGACCGTGATCCGGGCAGGCCGGGCGGTCAACCACCAGTGGTCGAAGTCGCGGGAGTTCGAGCAGCTGCTGCGCGACGCGCTCGCCGCGAGCGTCCCCGGCCTGGGCTACTTCTCGCTGCTGCGCGCGCGGTCCGAGCTCTGGGTGGCCGAGCGGTTCGCGGCGCTGCCCGCGTACCACCCGGTCTTCCGCTCCTGCAACCGTGCCTTCACCGTCGACGCCACGCGGCGGCTGACGCACTGGTGCGGCGAGTGCGACAAGTGCTG
>CAJCIY010000342.1 GCA_903970495.1 Candidatus Melainabacteria bacterium
GACGGCCGCTCGTTCACCACCCGGCGGGTCGTGGCGATCCAGCACGGCCGCGCGATCTTCCATCTCTCGGCGTCGTTCCAGGTGCAGGAGGATGGCATCGACCACGCCGACCCGATGCCCGCCGTCCGTCCGCCCGACGAGCTGCCGACCGTGGAGCAGCTGCTCGAGCCGTACCCGGAGCTGCTCGCGGGCTTCCGCGGCCGGCCCTGGTTCGTCGACCGCCGCTACGTCGGCCGGCCGACCTTCATCCCCCGCAGCGACGCCGACCGGGCCGAGGCCGCCGCCCAGGTGTGGATCCGCGTGGTGGGCGAGCTGCCCGACGACCCGCTGCTGCACGTCTGCGCGCTGACGTACGCCAGCGACATGACCCTGCTCGACAGCGTGCTGCTGCCGCACGACATGTCGTT
The DNA here is from genome assembly GCA_903970495.1 of Candidatus Melainabacteria bacterium. Lineage (GTDB taxonomy): Bacteria > Actinomycetota > Actinomycetes > Mycobacteriales > CAJCIY01 > CAJCIY01. Next base: position 408 of record CAJCIY010000342.1, read on the forward strand.
CGCGGCCGGCACCGTCCACGGCGCGAGCCTCGACCACGCGATGTGGTTCCACCGGCCGTTCCGCGCGGACGCGTGGCTGCTCTACGACCAGCACTCCCCGAGTGCCAGCGGCGGCCGCGGCCTCGCGACCGGCTCGATCTACACCGCCGACGGCGACCTGGCGGTGTCGGTCGTGCAGGAGGGGCTGGTCCGCCGCCCGCGGCGGACCTGACGTGGCGACGCTGCCGGAGCTGCTCCGGACGTACACCGAGCTGCCGGAGCCCGCGGTCGACCACCTGCAGGCGCTGGTCACCGACTGGCAGCTGCTCTCGGACCTGTCGTTCGCCGACCTGCTGCTCTGGGTGCGGACCGACGACGGCGGCTCGGTCTGCGTCGGCCACGTCCGGCCCGTGACGGCGGCGACCGCCCACGAGTCCGACCAGCTCGAGCGGCGGGTCCCGCCCGGCGGGCACGAGGCCGTCGACACCGCCTGGCGCGAGCAGCGCATCGTCCGCGAGGGCGACCCGGTGTGGGAGCACGGCGTGCCGCTGCGCGAGGAGGCGGCGCCGGTACGCCACGCCGGACGCGTCGTCGCCGTGATCGGCCGCGACACCAACCTGCAGGCGGCGCGGACGCCCTCGCAGCTCGAGCTGACCTACCTGCGGACGGCGGGCGAGCTGCTGCAGATGGTCGCCGAGGGCCGCTTCCCGTACGGCGTCGGTGCCGAGCAGCAGGCCGAGCCGCCGCGGGTCGGCGACGGGTTCCTGCGGCTCGACGCCGGGGGGACGGTGTCGTTCGCGAGCCCGAACGCGCTGTCGGCGTACCGGCGGCTCGGGCTGTCGGGCAACCTCACCGGCGAGCGGCTGCGCACCGCCCACGAGAACCTCGGTGTGGTGGGTGCGCCGGTCTGGCGGGCGCTGGCGACGCGCCGGCCCGAGGCGGGCGACGTCGAGGGCGGCGGCACCGAGCTGTCGCTGCGGGCGCTGCCGCTGATGCCCGGCGGCGCCCTGGTCGGCGCCGTGGTGCTGCTGCGCGACATCACCGACGTACGCCGCCGCGAGCGCGCGCTGCTGTCGAAGGACGCGACGATCCGCGAGATCCACCACCGCGTGAAGAACAACCTGCAGACCGTCGCCGCGCTGCTGCGGCTGCAGGCCCGGCGGACCGAGGCGCCGGAGGCGCAGCTGGCGCTCGCCGAGTCGGTCCGCCGCGTCACCTCGATCGCGCTGGTGCACGAGACGCTGTCGCAGACCCTCGACGAGGTGGTTGCCTTCGACCAGGTCGCCGACCAGGTCGCCGCGACGGTGCTCGAGCTCGCCAGCACCGGCCAGCGGGCCCGCGTGCGCCGGGAGGGCAGCTTCGGCGAGCTCCCCGCGACCGTTGCCACCCCGCTCGCCCTGGTGCTCTCGGAGCTGCTGCAGAACGCGGTGGAGCACGCGTACGCGGGGTCCGGCGGAGACCTGCTCGTCACGGTCCGGCGTACCAGCGCGGGGCTGGAGATGGTGGTGGCCGACGACGGCGCGGGCCTGCCGGCCGACTTCGCGCTCGAGGGGTCGACGCGACTGGGCCTGCAGATCGTCCGGGCTCTGGTGGTCGGGGAGATGCGCGGCACGATCGCCCTGCGGCCCGCGATGCCGCGGGGGACCGAGGCCGTCGTCGCGGTGCCGGCCTCGCAGCTGGTCGAGATGCCGCTCGGAGCGGGCTGAGCCCTAACCGCCGACGAGGACCACCTGGTGGACGCCGATCACGACGCCGTAGACCAGAGCGGCCACCGCGACCAGGCCCAGCAGCCGCACCGCCCAGGTGCCGCGCCAGGTCGAGGGCGCCTCACGTGCCGTCGTGACCGGGTGGACCCAGCTCTCCCGGTCGCCCCGGGGGAGCGCGCGGCTCAGACGGCGGCCCGGGCGCGGGCCCGGGCGTTGCGGCGCTTGAGCGAGCGACGCTCGTCCTCGGACAGACCGCCCCAGACGCCCGCGTCCTGACCCGTCTCCATGGCCCACGCGAGGCAGGCCTCGGTCACGGTGCAACGACGGCAGACGGCCTTGGCCGCCTCCGTCTGGTCGTACGCCGGACCCGTGGTCCCGATCGGGAAGAACAGCTCGGGATCCTCGTCACGGCAGGCCGCTTCGTGGCGCCAGTCCATGCGGACACAACCTCTCAGACGTCGTCGTCGTTCGCCGGGCCGATGGGAAGGACCCCCACGCGACTGCTCCCGACCTCGTGCTTGCTTCACGATCTAGGGGGCGCGCGTGATCGTCAACCACCCAGGCCAGCGATCTTGTTCCGTGTTGACCAGGCCCGACGCCCGCACGGGGGGCGCGCAGTGGTTCCGGTGAACCGTTCGAGCCTCCCATCCGGCCCCTAAGGTTGCAACCAGGTGAACTGGTCTGTGACCGGAGTCTCTTTCGCGCGGTCTGCCAGGCTGGTCGGCATGCAGGTGTACGGACACCGGGGCAGCGTCCGGCCGGGTCCCCAGAACACGCCGGCCTCGGTGCTCGCCGCCCTGGCCGCGGGGGCCGACGGCGTGGAGATCGACCTCCGGCTCCGCGGGCCGGACCTGGTGGTCAGCCACGACCTCCCGGAGGGGGACGTACCGGGCGCATCGGACGTGCTCGACGCGGGCCGCGGCGGGCGGGTGGTCTGCGAGGTGAAAAACCGGCCGGGTGATCCCGACTACGACGCGCCGCGGGCCGGGGTCGCCCACGCGCTGGTCGACCTGCTGGCCGCCCGTGGCGGCGACGACGTGGTCGTGTCCTCCTTCGACTGGTTCAGCATCGACGCGGTCCGGCTCGCGGGCGGCCCGCCGACCGCGTTCCTGACCCCGTTCGGGATGTCGATGCGGGCCGGGGTCGCGTACGCGGCGGAGCACGGCCACGCCGAGCTGCACCCGCACTGGTCGTCGGTCACCCGCCGCGGCGTCGAGAAGGCGCATGCCGCCGGGCTGCGGGTGGTGACCTGGACCGTCACCTCGCCGATCGCGGGGCGGCGGCTGCGGCGGCTCGGCGTCGACGCGGTGATCTGCGACGACCCGGCCGACGTCGTCGCGGCCCTAGCCGGCGTCGACGACGCGTAGCGCGCGCGGCACCGACCGCAGGGTGACCTCGGCCGCCTCGCCGAGGTGGTCGCCGTCGACCTGGAGCGGCAGCGGGCCGGCGGCGCGGATCGTGATCTCCGGCTCGTCGTGCAGCGACAGCACGCGCTTGCCCTTCGGTCCGGAGCCGAACAGCTGCGCGATGATCCGCAGCGTCGGCAGCGGCCGCATCCCGGTGAGCCCGAACAGGTCGAGCCCGGCGTCGAACGACGCGTCCGGGCACGGCGTGACCGGACGCTCGCCCAGGTAGGTCCACGGCGAGGTGTTGCAGACCAGACCCAGGAAGACCGGCACCTCGGGCTGCCCCGGACGGCTCACCCGCAGCGGCGCGGTGCCGTGGTCGAGGTGGAAGAAGTACTCCCGGGTGGCGGCCCGGGCGTACTGCCAGGAGGTGACCTGCCGGCTGCCGTGGCGGGCGCGCTCGACCCGCTGCACGGTGGCGGCGTCGATGCCGAGCCCGGCGCAGAAGGTGAACCAGCGCTGGTCGGCCGTCGACAGCCGGCCGAGGTTGATGGTCCGGCGGCGGCCGGCACGTACGCCGTTCAGCAGCACCGCGGTGGCCTCGACCGGGTCGGTCGGCAGCCCGAGCGAGCGGGCGAGGACGTTGGCGCAGCCGCCGGGGACGATGCCCAGCGTGGGGACGTGCTCGCCCGGGCCGTTCGCGAGCAGGCCGTTGACGACCTCGTTCTGGGTGCCGTCACCCCCGAGCGCGACGACGTAGTCGACGCGGTCCTCGGCCGCCTGCCGCGCCAGCTCGGTGGCGTGGCCGCGGTGCTGCGTCTCGGCGACCTCGACCTTGAGGTCGGCCGACAGCGCCGCGGCCAGGACGTCGCGCGAGCGCGCCGTGGTCCCGGTGGCCTTGGGGTTGGCGACCAGCAGTGCGCGCATCCGGCGAGAATAGCGGCCGAAGATCAGGCTACCGTCGCGACGTGCCCCCGCTCGCCGTCTGGATCACCCGTGTGCAGGCGGTCGCACTGGCCGGGCTCGCGGTCGCCGTGGTCGTGCTGAGCGCCACCTCGCACACCTCGCTCGCGGGTGCGTTCGTCGCGAGCGAGGTGGTGGCCGCGTTGCTGCTCGCGGTGATGTTCGTCGTGGCCGAGCGGCGCCGGTGGCTGCGTACGCCGGTGCTGCTCATCGAGATCATCGCGGTGCTCATCTCGCTGCAGCTGGGCGTCGACCACCGGGTGCCGATCGCGGTCGCCGTCGGGCTGCCGTCGCTGGTCGCGACTGTCGCCATCCTCGGTGCCGCCCGCACCGACGACTGAGCGCTGCTCCTGACATGGGTCGTGACGCGAGCGTCACTCCTCGACGAGCAGACCCGCGCGCAGCTGACCGAGCGTCCGCGCCAGCAACCGCGAGACGTGCATCTGGGAGATGCCGAGCTCGGCCGCGATCTGGCTCTGCGTCTGACCGCCGAAGAAGCGCAGCAGCAGGATCCGCTTCTCGCGTGCCGGCAGCTTCTCGAGCAGCGGCTTGAGCGACTCGCGGTACTCGACGCCCTCGAGCGCGATGTCCTGGACCCCGAGCGAGTCGGCGACCGACGGCGCGTCGCTGTCGTCGCCGCCGGGTGCGTCCAGGCTGACGGCGGAGTAGGCGTGCGCCGACTCCATGCCCTCCAGGATCTCCTCCTCGGACAGCTCCAGGTACGCCGCGAGCTCGGCCACCGTGGGGGAGCGGCCGTTGCGCTGCGCCAGCTCGCTGGTCGCCTTGGACAGCGACAGCTTCAGCTCCTGCAGCCGGCGCGGGACGCGGATGGTCCAGCCCTTGTCGCGGAAGTGGCGCTTGATCTCGCCGACGATGGTGGGGGTCGCGTACGTGGAGAACTCGACGCCGCGGTCGGTCTCGAACCGGTCGACCGACTTGATCAGGCCGATCGTGGCGACCTGGACCAGGTCGTCGTAGGGCTCCCCGCGGTTGCGGAAGCGGCGGGCGAGGTACTCGACGAGCGGCAGGTGCATCCGGACCAGCTCGTCGCGGATCCGGCGGTGCTCGGCCGAGTCCGGCGCTGCGGCCGCGAGGTCGAGGAACAGCACCTTGGCGCGGGCGCGGTCGGCGGCCCGCTCCTGGCTGCGGGTGTCGGCGACGATCGCCTTGTCGTCCTCGGTCAGGACCTCGGGCGCGTCGCCCTCGACGCCTGGCTCGGCGCCGGTCTCCACGGTCGCCGGGGCGGTGTCGCTGTCGACGGGGGTCTGGGTCGGCTGCGGCGGGACATCGCTGGCGGTGATCGTGCTCTCGGTGGTCGACCCCTGTGTCATGCGGCGATCCCGCGGTGCTTGTGCAGCGTGATGGTCACGGCCTGGTCGGCGTCGACGGAGGAGTCGACCTCGCCCGCGAGCGCCGTGAGCACCGTCCACGAGAACGTCTCGCGGCTCGGCTCCTCGCCCGTGCGGGTCGGGACGGAGACCGCGACGTGCAGCACGTCGTCGCCGACGGTGAACGTCACGCCCAGCTCTGCGCCGCCGACCGCCCCGGCCAGCAGCATCGCGCACGCCTCGTCGACGGCGATCTTGAGGTCCTCGATCTCGTCGATGGTGAAGTCGAGCCGCGCCGCGAGGCCGGCGGTCACCATCCGCAGCACGGCCAGGTACGCGCCCTCCGCAGGCAGCCGTACGACGACCTCGTCCTTGGCGCTGGGGCCTCCCGGCGCGCCGTCCACCATCGTCACGGCACCATTGTCCGTCACGCCCCGGTCTGGTCGCCACCGGGTGCCGAC
>CAJCIY010000343.1 GCA_903970495.1 Candidatus Melainabacteria bacterium
GCGCTCTCGACGGTGCCGGGCGACTGCGGGGCCGACCCGCCGTTCTCCGCCGGGTCGGCGCAGCCTGCGAGCAGCAGCACGCCGAGGACGGGCGCCAGCAGCGCGAGCACCCTCACGTGCCGCTCCGGCCGGAGACGGCCGCGGGCAGCGGGACCTCGCGGGCTGCGTCCCACTCGACGGCGAACCCGCCGAGGTCGAGCAGCCTGGCCAGCAGGCCGGCGGTGAAGCCCCAGACGAACATCTCCGGCAGCATGAAGCACGGACCGCGGAAGACGCCTTCCGGAGCGACCACGGTGGCGCGTACGCCGGGATCGGCGAGCACCCGGAGCGGCACCCGCGCGACCGCGGCGACCTCGCCGGGGTCCTGGACCGCGACCGGGCTCGGTGCCCGCCACCAGGCCAGCACCGGGGAGACCGCGAACCCCGACCGCGGCACGTACAGGGTCGGCAGCACCGCGACCGGCTCGACGCCGGCCGGGTCGAGACCGGTCTCCTCGACGGCCTCGCGGAGCGCCGTACCGGTGGGGCCGTCGTCGCCGGGGTCGGCACCGCCGCCGGGGAACGCGACCTGACCGGCGTGGTCGCGGAGCGAGCCGGCCCGTTCGATCAGCAGCACGTCGGGCCCGGCAGGGCCTTCCCCCAGCAGCACCAGGACGGCCGAGTCGCGTGCCGACCCGTCGGCCGGCGGGGCGAAGCGGGAGAGGTCTGCCGGCACCAGGTCGGCGCAGGCGCCGGCGAGCGGCTGCATCCAGCCGGGGAGGGTGGTCACGACGTCTTCACGAGCGCAGCCGCGGCGACCGGGTCGACCGGGCCGGTCCCGTACGACGGGCAGAGCGCCGAGACCGGGCAGGCGCCGCACGCCGGCTTGCGGGCGTGGCAGCAGCGCCGCCCGTGGAAGATCATCCGGTGCGAGAGCATCGTCCACTCGCGCTTCGGGACCAGCGCGCCGACGGCGTGCTCGACCTTGACCGGGTCCTCCTCGGCGGTCCACCCGAAGCGACGCGCGAGCCGCCCGAAGTGGGTGTCGACGGTGATCCCGGGGACGCCGAACGCGTTGCCGAGGACCACGTTGGCGGTCTTGCGGCCGATGCCCGGCAGCGCGACCAGGTCGGGCAGGTTCGCGGGGACCTCGCCGCCGTGCCGCTCGACCAGCGCGGCGCCGAGCCCCATCAGGCTGGCGGCCTTGGCGCGGAAGAAGCCGGTCGCGTGGATCAGGTCCTCGAGCTCGGCGCGGTCGGCGCCGGCGTAGGCCGCCGCGTCGCGGTAGCGCGCGAACAGCGCGGGCGTCGTCAGGTTGACCCGCTTGTCGGTGGTCTGCGCCGACAGCACCGTCGCGACGGTGAACTCCAGCGGGGTGGTGAAGTCCAGCTCGCAGTGCGCATCCGGGTACGCCACGGCCAGCAGCGCGTCCATCTTCCGGGCCCGCCGGGTGCGCCCGAGGTCGGTCTCCGCCGCGTACCGGGCGCGGCTCTTGGCCAGCACCTTCTCGAGTGGCGTAGCGGCGACGGGCACGACGTCACCCTACGAGCCCCCGGGTTCACCCGGTCGGGTCCGATCGCCGCACCCGGTCGGGTGACCTGCTGCCGGCACGCCTTCAGGAAAGGGGTGCGGCGACGACCTCATCCTCATCGCCCACCACCCCTCGACAGGAGTCCCGGTGCCTTCGACGAGCCCGTCCGCAGAGCAGCTCATCCCTGCGCAGCACACGCCGCAGACCGCCCAGGACGCCGGCTCCATCCTCGGTGCCGAGATCGCGGCGATGGTCGCCCGCGAGCGTGACAAGGCCGAGCGCAAGGCCATGCAGGCGTCGGCCCGCGCCGTGCGGGCTGCCGCCCGGGCGGCAGCCCGCGCGATCCCGCCGGAGCGCTCCGACCAGTTCACCCACCTGAGCCTCGACGGGATGCGCACCTACCGGCAGCTCGTCGTCCGCGAGGAGGAGCGGGTCGGCTACTGGCAGCGCGTCGTGTCGGCCCGGCTCGACGCGCTCCGCGGCGTCGGCGCCGACGTCGACACCGACCACCTGCGCCCCGCCCTCGAGAGCCAGCAGCTGGCCGCCGGCCGCGAGGTCGTCGTCCACGCGGCGCACGCGATCCTGCCGCCGCTGCCGACGCTCGACGCGCTGTGGCTCGCCTCCGACGACCCCACCGCCCTCGCGCGGGTGGCCGAGACCGGGGCCGGCCTGGCCGCGTACCGGGAGGGTCTGGCCGAGCAGGTGCGCGCCGCGACCCACGAGCTGATCGCCCGCTACCGGCTGACCCCCGGCGCCTGCCTGACCGCGCTCCCGGTCTGACCCGCCGGCCGCGGCCGCACGCGATGCGCCCGAACCTGGGATGATCGCCGGGTGTTCGTCGTCGTCGCGATCGCCTTCCCCGTCGTGCTGCTCCTCGTCGTGCTCGGCATGGAGCGCGTCGAGCAGCGGCTGAACCCGCCGGCGGCCGACCCGGTCGTCGAGGCCGAGCAATGATCACGGCGGCCGACCTGGGGAGCTTCCCCCTGTTCGCGCCGCTCGCCGAGGACGTCCGCGCCGGTCTGGCCGAGCACCTGGTCGGCCGACCCGCCACCCGCGGCGAGGTGATCTTCGTGGAGGGCGAGCAGGGCGACGCCGTCTACGTCATCCTCGACGGCAAGATCAAGATCACCCGGAGCGCCGCCGACGGTCGGGAGAACCTGCTCGCCGTCCTGGGGCCGGGTGACGTCTTCGGTGAGCTGTCGCTGTTCGACCCCGGACCGCGTACGGCCACCGCTACCGCCGTCGTCGACGCCGACCTGGCCTCCCTCGGCCACGAGGCGCTCCGCGGCTGGCTGCACACCCGGCCGGACGCCGGCGAGCTGCTGCTGCGGGTGCTCGCCCGGCGGCTGCGGCGGACCAACGACGCGATGAGCGACCTGGTCTTCACCGACGTACCCGGTCGAGTGGCGAAGGCGCTGCTGGCGCTGGGCGAGCAGTTCGGCATGCCGCATCCGGAGGGGCTGCGGGTCGAGCATGCCCTGACGCAGGAGGAGCTGGCGCAGCTCGTCGGCGCCAGCCGCGAGACGGTCAACAAGACGCTGTCGGACTTCGCCGCGCGCGGCTGGATCGCGCTGGAGTCGCGGGCGGTCGTCGTGCTCGCCCCTGAGCGGCTCGAGCGGCGCGCCCGCTAGGCCGGGTCGCGCAGCCGGCTCGTGACCCGGCGGGTCGCGGGCAGCTCGCCGAGCAGCCCGGAGTCCTCGACCAGCCGCAGCGCCGCCGCACCGGCCGCCGCGGCGGCGTCCGCATCGCCCGCCGCGGCGAGCACCTGGGCCAGCACCC
>CAJCIY010000344.1 GCA_903970495.1 Candidatus Melainabacteria bacterium
GGCGGAAGGCGATCGCGTACGCCGGTAGCCTTGCCCTCGTGCTTCCCCGCCTCGACTGGACCGCCGGGCTGCCCGCCGATCTGCGCGGCGCGCTGCCCCGGGCGGCGATGGACGTCGAGACCGCGGCGGCCGACGTGGCCCCGGTGCTCGAGGACGTGCGCCGGCGCGGCGACGCCGCCGTCCTCGACGCGACGACCCGCTTCGACGGCGTCGACCTCACCTCGCTGCGGGTGCCCGCCGACGTCATCGAGCGCGCGGTGCGGGAGCTCGACCCGGCCGTACGGGCGGCGCTGGAGACCGCGATCGACCACGCCCGGCGGGTGCACACCGCCCAGCTGCGCGTGGCCCACACCACCGAGGTCGTGCCCGGCGGCACGGTGACCGAGCGCTACGTCCCCGTCGACCGGGTCGGGCTCTACGTCCCGGGCGGCCGGTACGTCTATCCCAGCAGCGTCGTCATGAACGTCGTCCCCGCACAGGTCGCGGGCGTCGCATCGATCGCCGTGACCAGCCCGCCGCAGCGCGCCTTCGGCGGCGAGGTCCACCCCGTCGTGCTCGCCGCCTGCGCGCTGCTCGGCGTCGACGAGGTCTACCGCGCCGGGGGAGCGCAGGCGATCGCGATGTTCGCCCACGGCACCGAGAGCTGCCCGCGGGTCGACGTCGTCACCGGTCCCGGCAACGTCTACGTCACCGCCGCCAAGCGCGCGCTGCGCGGGGTCGTCGGCATCGACGCCGAGGCGGGCCCGACGGAGGTCGCGATCCTCGCGGACGACTCGGCGGATCCGGCCTTCGTCGCCGCCGACCTGATCGCACAGGCCGAGCACGATGTGCTCGCCGCGTGCCTGCTCGTCACGACCTCGCGCGAGCTCGCCGACGCCGTCGACGTCGAGCTCGACAAGCAGGTGCCGGCGACCCACAAACGCGAGGTCGTCGAGGCCGCGTTCGCAGGCCAGTCCGCGACCGTGGTCGTCGGGTCGCTCGGTGACGGCCTCGCCGTCGTGGACACCTGGGCCGCCGAGCACCTCGAGATCCAGACGGCCGACGCGGCCGCCGTCGCCGCGCGGGTGCACCACGCCGGCGCGATCTTCGTCGGGGCGTACGCGCCGGTGCCGCTCGGCGACTACCTCGCCGGCTCCAACCACGTGCTGCCGACCGGCGGGTCGGCGCGGCACACCAGCGGCCTGACGGTGGACGCGTACCTGCGGGCGATCCACGTCGTCGACTACTCCCGCGCGGCGCTGGCCGAGGTCGCGCCGCACATCGACGCGCTGTCGGCGGCCGAGGACCTGCGGGCGCACGGGGACGCGGTCCGCATCCGGTTCTCGCGGTGAGCGGCGGTCTGCCGCTGCGGCCGGAGCTGGTCGGCCGGACGCCCTACGGCGCGCCGCAGCTCGAGGTCCCGGTGCGCCTCAACGTCAACGAGAACCCGTACCCGCCCGCGCCCGCCCTGGTCGCCGACATCGCGGCGGCCGTGGGCCGGGCGGCGACCTCGTTGCACCGCTACCCGGACCGCGACGCCGTGGGGCTGCGGACGGCGCTGGCGGCCTACCTCGGCCACGGCCTCGACGCCGCCCAGGTCTGGGCGGCGAACGGGTCGAACGAGGTGATGGTCCAGCTGCTGCAGGCCTTCGGTGGCCCGGGCCGCACGGTGATGACCTACGTGCCGTCTTACTCGATGTACCCGGACTACGCGGCGCTGACCGGGACGACGCTGGTGCGGGTCGAGCGCGACGCCGACTTCGGCATCGACCCGTCGGCAGCCGCCGGCCACGACGTGGTCGTGCTCGCGCGGCCGAACAACCCCACGGGGACCGGACTGCCGCTCGAGGTGGTCGAGGCGGTCTGCGAGGCGGCCACCGGGATGGTCTTCGTCGACGAGGCGTACCAGGAGTTCTCGGCGCACACCTCCGCGCTCGCGCTGCTGGCCCGCTTCCCGCGGCTGGTGGTCACCCGCACGATGAGCAAGGCGTTCGCGTTCGCCGGCGGCCGGGTCGGCTACCTCGCCGCGTCCGCCGAAGTGGTCGACGCGCTGCAGCTCGTACGGCTGCCCTACCACCTCTCGGCGCCGACGCAGGCTGCCGCGACCGCGGCGCTCGGGCACGCACGCGAGACGCTCGGGTCGGTCGCGCAGGTCGTGGCCGACCGCGACGTACTCGCGAAATCCCTTGCGGCACAGGGGTTTCCGGTCGTCCCGAGCGACGCCAACTTCCTGCTCGTCGGGGGGCTGACCGATCCGGCCGCCACGTTCGCGGCGCTGCTCGCGCGCGGCGTGCTGGTCCGCGACGTCGGCATCCCCGACCACCTGCGGGTGACCGTCGGGACCACCGACGAGTGCGCGCAGCTGCTCGACGCCTGGACCGCCGTGACGCACGAGCCCGTCGCAGGAAGATCCACATGAGGAGCGCCGCATGAGCCGCACCGCGCTGGTCGAGCGCACCACCAAGGAGTCGTCCGTACGCGTCTCCCTCGACGTCGACGGGACGGGCACGACGAGCGTCGAGACGGGCGTGCCCTTCTACGACCACATGCTCAGCCAGCTCGGCAAGCACGGCGGCTTCGACCTCGAGGTGCTCACGAAGGGCGACCTCGAGGTCGACGCCCACCACACCGTCGAGGACACGGCGCTCGCGCTCGGCCAGGCGTTCCGCGAGGCGCTCGGCGACAAGAGCGGCGTCCGGCGCTATGGCGACGCGCTCGTCCCGCTCGACGAGGCGATCGTGCAGTGCGCGGTCGACCTGTCGGGCCGGCCGTACCTGGTCCACGACGAGCCTGACCTCGTCGAGCTCATCGGCAGCTACGACACCACGCTGACCAAGCACATCTGGGAGTCGTTCGTCGCCGAGGCGCGGATGACGCTGCACGTGCGGGTGCTCGGCGGCCGCAACGCCCACCACGTCGTCGAGGCGCAGTTCAAGGCGGTCGCCCGGGCGCTGCGCGACGCCGTGCTGCTCGACCCGCGTTCGGTCGGAGTGCCGTCCACCAAGGGCGTGCTGTGAGCCCGGTGCCGGCATGACGCGGTCGGTCACCGTCCTGGACTACGGCAGCGGCAACCTGCACTCGGCGCAGCGGGCGCTGGCCCGGGTCGGTGCCGACGTGACGGTCACCTCCGACCTCGCCGCGGCGGCGGAGTGCGACGGCCTGGTGGTCCCGGGCGTCGGCGCGTACGCCTCCTGCATGCACGGCATCGACGTCCTCGGCGCCGCCGAGGTGGTGCGGCGGCGGGCCGCCGACGAGCGGCCAGTGCTCGGCATCTGCGTCGGGATGCAGGTGCTGTTCGAGCGCGGCGACGAGCACGGCGAGGTCAGCGCGGGCATCGGCGTGCTGCCGGGCGCAGTCACCCGGCTGCAGGCCGATGTGCTGCCGCACATGGGGTGGAACACGGTTCGCGCGCCAGCCACCAGCGCCCTGTTCCGGGGAGTCGGCGAGGAGTACTTCTACTTCGTCCACTCGTACGCGGTCCACGCCACCGACGGCTCGGTGACCACCGCGGAGCACGGCGAGCGCTTCGTCGCCGCCGTCGAGCGCGGCGCGGTCTCGGCGACGCAGTTCCACCCGGAGAAGTCCGGCGACGCCGGGCTCACGCTGCTCGCCAACTGGATCGGGACGCTCTCGTGACGCTGCCCCTCGGCCCCACCGGCGGGTCGGCGTGAGCCTCGAGCTGCTGCCCGCCGTCGACGTCGCCGGCGGACAGGCCGTACGGCTGGTGCAGGGCGAGGCCAGCACCGAGACCTCGTACGGGCCGCCGCTGGACGCTGCCCGCGACTGGGCCGAGCAGGGCGCGAGCTGGGTCCACCTCGTCGACCTCGACGCCGCCTTCGACCGGGGCTCGAACCGCCCGCTGCTCGCGGAGGTCACGAGCTGGCTCGCCGACGCGGGCGTACGGGTCGAGCTGTCCGGCGGGATCCGCGACGACGCCTCGCTCGACGCCGCGCTCGCGACCGGGGCGAGCAGGGTCAACCTCGGCACCGCGGCGCTCGAGGACCCGGAGTGGGTGCGCGCCGCGATCGGCCGGGTCGGTGACCGCATCGCGGTCGGCCTCGACGTCCGCGGCACGACGCTGTCGGCGCGAGGCTGGACCCGCGACGGCGGCGACCTGTGGGAGGTGCTCGACCGCCTCGATTCGGAAGGCTGCGCCCGGTACGTCGTCACCGACGTCCGCCGCGACGGCACGCTGACCGGCCCGAACCTCGAGCTGCTCCACGACGTGTGCGCGAAGACCTCGCGTCCGGTGGTCGCCAGCGGCGGCGTCGCGACGCTCGAGGACCTGCACCGGCTCAGCCGTACGCCGGTCGAGGGCGTCATCGTCGGAAAGGCCCTGTACGCCGGGGCCTTCACCGTCGCGGAGGCGCTCGCCGCGCTCGCCCCGTGACGGTCGCGACGCGGGTCATCGCGTGCCTCGACGTCGATGCCGGCCGGGTCGTGAAGGGCGTCAACTTCGTCGGGTTGCGCGACGCCGGCGACCCGGTCGAGCTCGCCGCCCGCTACGACGAGCAGGGCGTCGACGAGCTGGTCTTCCTCGACATCACCGCCTCGAGCGGCTCGCGCGAGACGACCTACGACGTGGTCCGGCGCACGGCCGAGCAGGTGTTCATCCCGCTCACGGTCGGCGGTGGGGTGCGTACGGCCGAGGACGTGGACCGGCTGCTGCGGGCCGGCGCCGACAAGGTCGGCATCAACACCGCGGCGGTCGCGCGGCCCGAGCTGCTGGTCGAGTGCGCCCGCCGCTTCGGCAACCAGTGCATCGTGCTGTCGGTCGACGCGCGGCGATCCGACGCCACCGAGTCCGGGTTCGAGGTGACCACCCACGGCGGCCGCCGGGGCACCGGCATCGACGCGGTCACGTGGGCGGCGACCGGCGCGTCGCTCGGGGCCGGCGAGATCCTGCTCAACTCGATGGACGCCGACGGCACCGCGGGCGGGTACGACGTCGAGATGACCGCGGCGGTCCGCGCCGTCGTCGACGTCCCGTTGATCGCCTCCGGCGGCGCCGGCGCGCTGGCCGATTTCGCGCCCGCCGTGGCTGCCGGGGCGGATGCCGTGCTCGCCGCGAGCGTCTTCCACTTCGGTACGTACACGGTGGGCGAGGTCAAGGACGCGTTGCGCGCCGCCGGCCACCAGGTCCGCTGACCGACCCCATTCGCCACGGACGTGCCGGGACTTGTGAGCACCACGCGTTGCCAGGGCCACGCCTGTTGCTGACAGGTCGTGGGTGCCGCCCGGCAGCGACCTGGGAGGATGAACCACGTGGACGAGACGGGGGTGCTGCGGCGCGGCGCCCACGTCCTGGCGGTCTCGGTCCGCGAGCAGCCCCGCCTCTACGCGTACGCGGCGGGCGGCAGCCTGGTCTACGGCGGCATGATCGTCGCCCAGTCGTACGTCCTCGGGGCGATCACCGGCCACGTCATCACGCCCGCGCTCCGGCAGCACCACACGAGCGCCGCCGCCCTGCTGATCAGCGCGGCGGTGATCCTGGCCGCCGCGGGGGTCAAGGTGACCGGGATCTTCGGCCGCCGGCTCGGGGCGGGTGCGATGCAGTACGCGCTGCAGGCCTCCTACCGCCGCCGGGTGACGCGCCGCTACCTGACGCTGCCGATGTCGTGGCACGCCGCCCGGCCGACGGGCGAGCTGCTCAACAACGCCAACTCGGACGTCGAGGCCACGTGGTACCCGATCGCGGCGTTCCCGTTCGCGAGCGGCGTCGCGGTGATCATGGTCGTGGTCCTCGTGGCGCTGCTGCTCACGAGCCTGCCGCTCGCGCTCGTCGGCTGCCTCGTCTTTCCGGCGGTCGTCGCGGTGAACGCGTTCTACGCCCGCGACATGAGCCCGAAGGTCGGCCGCAGCCAGCAGCTGCGCGCCGAGGTCAGCGGCATCGCGCACGAGAGCTTCGACGGCGCGCTCGTGGTGAAGACACTCGGCCGCGAGGACAGCGAGACCGCCCGGTTCGAGGCCCGGGTGAACGAGCTGCGCGATGCCCTCGTCGCCGTCGGGCGGCTGCGCGGGACGTTCGACCCGCTGCTCGAGGCGATCCCCAACCTCGGCGTGCTCGCGGTGCTGCTCGTCGGCGCCGGCCGCGTCGACACCGCGACGCTGGTGCAGGTCGCGTACCTGTTCGTGCTGCTGGCGTTCCCGCTGCGGTCGATCGGCTGGCTGCTCGCCGAGGTGCCGCGCAGCGTCAACGGCTGGGACCGCGTGCAGGAGGTGCTGACCGAGACCGCCGGCATGGCGTACGGCAGCGCCACCCTCGTGCCGACCACGGCCGGCGCCCGGCTCACCGCCCGCGGCGTCGACTTCGCGTACGACGGTCACGCGCCGGTGCTGCGCGGCATCGACCTCGACCTGCAGCCCGGCCGCACGGTCGCCGTCGTCGGCACCACCGGCGCCGGGAAGTCGACGCTCACGGGCCTGCTCGTCCGGCTCGTCGACCCGGGTGCCGGCAGCATCGAGCTCGACGGCACCGACCTGCGCGAGCTCGCGCGCGGCGCCGTGGCCGACCACGTGGCGCTGGTCGCGCAGCAGACCTTCGTGTTCGACGACACCGTGCGCGGCAACGTCACCCTCGGCGCCGACCTCTCCGACGACGCGGTCTGGGCCGCGCTACGGCTGGCCCGCGCCGACGGCTTCGTCGCGCGGATCGAGCACGGCCTCGACGCGATGCTGGGGGAGCGCGGAACGACCTTGAGCGGCGGGCAGCGGCAGCGGCTCGCGCTCGCCCGTGCCCTGGTCCGCACGCCGCGGCTGCTGGTGCTCGACGACGCGACGAGCGCCGTCGACACCGCCGTCGAGCGGGCGATCCTCGACGGTCTGCGCGAGGAGACCGACGCGACGACGCTGGTCGTCGCGTACCGCAAGGCGACAATCGCGCTCGCCGACGAGGTGCTGTGGCTCGACGGCGGCCGCATCGCCGACCGCGGCAGCCACGCCGACCTGCTCGCGCGCCACCCCGGCTACGCGGCGATCGTCAGCGCGTACGACACCCCGGCCGCGCCGTGAGGGCCTTCCGCCGCATCGGCCGGCTCGCCCCGCAGTTCACCGAGGGCATCCGGGTCACGCTGCTGCTGGCGCTGCTCGCGACGCTCGGCCGCATCGTCGTCCCGGTCGTCATCGAGGCGGTGCTCGACCACGGCCTGCGGGGCGGACACGCGCACCTCGGCGAGATCCGCGACGAGGTGCTGCTCGGCGCCGCGGCGATCCTGCTGACCGCGGTGAGCGCCGTCGCGATGAACGCCCGGCTGTTCCGCGCGACCGAGTCGGGGCTGGCCCACCTGCGGGTGCTGACCTTCCGCCACGTGCACGACCTGTCGATGCTGCACCAGCAGGCCGAGCGGCGCGGCGGCCTGACCAGCCGGGTCACCAGCGACGTCGACACCGTCAGCGTCTTCATGCAGTTCAGCGGGATCTTCCTGGTCACCGCGAGCGGCCAGCTCGTCGTCGCGACCATCCTGATGTTCGTCTACTCCTGGCAGCTCGCGCTGCTGGTGCTGCTCTCGTTCGTCCCGCTCGGCGTGATGAGCCGCCGCCTGCAGCCGACGCTCTCGGCCGCCTACGGCGAGGTGCGCCGGCGGGTCGGCGAGATGCTCGGCGCGATCGGCGAGTCCGTCGTGGGCGCGCCGACGATCCGGGCGTACGCGGTCGAGGGGCGCACCGCGGAGCGCATCGACGCCGCGGTCGAGGCGACCCGCCGCACCCAGTACGACGCCCAGCGCCTCGCCGTCGGGGTCTACCTCGGCGGCGAGTCCGGCGCCGCGCTCGCCAACTGTTTCGTCGTCGTGGTCGGGGTGCTGCTCGGCATCGGCGGCCACCTGAGCCTCGGCCGGCTGGTCGCGTTCCTGTTCCTCGTCACGCTGTTCGTCAACCCGGTGTCGGTGATGGCCGACGCCCTCAACGAGGCGCAGAACGCGCTCGCCGCCTTCGCCCGCGTCCTGGACGTCCTGGACACGCCGACCGACGTCGCCGACCCCGGCGAGGCGGGTACGCCGCTGCCACCCGGTCCGCTCGGCGCCCGGTTCGAGGGGGTGCGGTTCGCCTATCCCTCCGGCCCCGAGATCCTGCACGGCATCGACCTCGAGCTCGCACCCCGCACGCGGGTCGCGGTCGTAGGCGAGACCGGCGGCGGCAAGACCACGTTGGCCAAGCTGCTGACCCGCCTGATGGATCCGTCGGCGGGGACCGTGAGCCTCGGTGGGGTCCCGCTGCCGGCGGTCCCGTTCTCCTCGCTCCGACAGCGTGTGGTGGTGGTGCCGCAGGACGGCTTCCTGTTCGACACCACCATCGCCGACAACGTCGCGTACGGCCGCGACGGCATCACCGACGAGGAGGTTGCGGCCGCCTTCCGCGCGCTCGGTCTCGGCCGGTGGCTGGCCGGCCTCGCCGACGGCGTCCGGACGCGGGTCGGCGAGCGGGGCGAGGCGCTGTCGGTCGGGGAGCGTCAGCTGGTCGCGCTGGCCCGGGCGTACGTCGCCGACCCCGACCTGCTGGTCCTCGACGAGGCCACCTCGGCCGTCGACCCCGCGACCGAGGCGCGGATCGCGTCCGCGCTCGAGGCGCTGACCCGGGGCCGGACGTCGGTCACCGTGGCGCACCGGCTCTCGACCGCCGAGGCCGCCGACGAGGTGCTCGTCGTCGAGGGCGGCGAGGTCGTGCAGCGCGGCACCCACGCCGAGCTGCTCGCAGAGGGCGGCACGTACGGCCGGCTGCACGCCGCCTGGGACGCGCAGCGGACCGCCGTCGGCTGACCGCCTGTCGGCCTCGCGAACGGCCAGCCCGTCGGTCAGGTGCCGTACCGGGTGCAGACCAGCTGGCCGCCGGCGTCGCGGTGGCAGTGGCGGTGGACGAAGCTGACGACGACCACGACGTAGACGACGAACAGCACGATGCCGACGGTGCCGAGGATCACCGCGGTCAGTGCCTGGCCGGGGTTGGTGGCCTCCTGCCGCCGGACGCGGCCGCGGCCGATGAGGCCGAGGACCAGCGCCACGACCGACGGGATGATCCCGACGTAGATCAGCGTCGCGGGGATGGCCACGATGCCGACGATCATCCCGGCGAGGCCGAGCCCGTTGCGCGGTCCGCCGCCGTACCCCTGGCCGTAGCCCTGCGGGTACCCGCCGTACGGCTGTCCGTAGGGCTGCTGCCCGGCGGGCTGGCCGGGGCTCGGCATGCTCGGGTAGCTGCCGTAGCCCGGCTGGTCCGCGCCGGGCGTCGGACGGTCGGGCGGCGGGGGGTAGTCGGTCATCGTTCGGGCTCCCGGCTGCTCGGGACGCGCGGTCGCGCGTCCGCGACAGTGAACAGCACCGGTCGTCCGCTGTCCGGTCGATCCGGGACCCGCGGCAAGGGGCTCGCGCGGTTCGCGCATGATGGACGCCGTGACCAGCGCCCGACCCAGCTCGCTCGACCCGGCCGTCGCCGCCCGCCTCAAGCGCGACGAGCACGGCCTGTTCCCCGCGGTCGCGCAGCAGCACGACACCGGCGAGGTGCTGATGGTCGGCTGGATGGACGACGAGGCGCTGCACCGCACCCTCACCACGGGCCGCGCCACCTACTGGTCGCGCAGCCGGCAGGAGTACTGGGTCAAGGGCGAGACCTCCGGCCACCAGCAGTGGGTGAGGTCGGTCGCGCTGGACTGCGACGCCGACACCGTGCTCGTCCGGGTCGACCAGGTCGGTGCGGCGTGTCACACCGGTGACCGCACCTGCTTCGACGCCGACGTGCTCGCCGCCGTCGTCGGCGCGCGGACGTGAGCCTCCCGCGCCCACCCGCCGACCTCGCCGCGCAGGTGCGGTGGCTGGTCGACCGGGCCGCGATCGGAGACGTGCTCGTCGAGTTCGCGCGCGCCCTCGACGACCGGGACTGGGCCGCGTACGCCGGCCTGTACGCCCCCGACGGCTCGATGACGCTGCCGGGCGGCCAGGTCATCCCCGCCGGCGACGGCATGGCCGAGGGCGTCGCCGCGAGCCTGTCCGGGTACGCCGGCGGCACCCATCACCTGTCGGCCAACCACGCGATCCACCTCGACGGGGACAGCGCGACCACCCGCTCGTACGTCCTCGCGGCGCACGTGCTCGACACGCCGTCCCGGCACGCCGACGGCGCCGGCTGGTACGACTGCCGGCTGCGGCGGTCCGACGACGGCTGGCGGCTGGAGTCGGTGGTGCTCTCCATCCGCTACGTCAGCGGCGAGCCCGTCACCCACTGAGCCCGCCGGGACGAAGCACTGCGGTCTC
>CAJCIY010000345.1 GCA_903970495.1 Candidatus Melainabacteria bacterium
CGGTCACCGCCCGCCTGCCGGGCGGGCTGCGCGAGCTGCTCTCGGCGCAGCTGCGCGGGCTGGCGGCGCTGCTCGACGCCGAGGACTCGCCGGACCCCGACGAGCCGGTCGACCCGCTCGCGGCGCTGACCGGGATGTCGGACGTGTCCGACCGCCCGCTGTCCGGCGACCCGGCGATCCGGCGGCTGCGACCCGATGCGTACGCCCCCGACGTCGAGGACGGCCGGGCGGCTGCCGACTACCGGCGGCTCGCGGGCGGCGAGCTGGCCGGGCTGCAGCGGAGCCGGGTCGCGACCGTGCTGGAGACCCTCGACCAGGGCGACCGCTTCGACCTCTCGCCCGACGAGGCGCAGGCCTGGCTGGGCGCGCTCAACGACCTGCGGCTGGTCTCGGCGAGCCGGCTCGGGATCGTCGACGACGAGATGACGGGCGTCGAGGACTCGCCGGCGGTCGCGCTGTACCACGCGTTGGGCCAGATCCAGCACGCCCTGCTCGTCGCTCTCGGCGCGCCCGACGAGTTCTGACGGTCCGTTAGCGTCTGCCGGCGTGCTGGAGATCCCGCAGGCCCTGTACGACGCGATGGTCGCCCACGCCCGCCGCGACCACCCCGACGAGGCCTGCGGCGTGATCACCGGCGTCGGGGGCAGGCCGGCGCGGCTGCTCGAGATGGAGAACGCGGCGCGCAGCCCGACGTTCTACGAGTTCGACTCCGCGGCGCTGCTGGCCCTCTACCGCGACATGGACGACCGCGACGAGGAGCCGTACGTCATCTACCACTCCCACACGGCCACCGAGGCCTACCCGTCGCGCACCGACATCGCGTACGCGTCCGAGCCGGGCGCCCACTACGTGCTCGTCTCCACCCGCGAGGAGCTCGGCGACGCGGCGGAGCTGCGGTCGTACCGGATCGTCGACGGCGAGGTCACCGAGGAGCCGGTACGGGTCACGGATGAGAACCCGGGGACCGGGCGTTCGCCAGCCTGAGACACTGACCGTCACTGCAACGACGCGAGAGGCCAGAGCGAGCATGAGCATCGAGGTCCGGATCCCGACCATCCTGCGGACGTACACCGGGGGTGCGAAGTCCGTCGAGGGCTCGGGCGCCAGCCTGGACGAGCTGCTGACCGACCTGGACGGCCACTACGACGGCATCCGCGGCCGGCTCGTGGCCGACGACGGTGCGCTCCACCGCTTCGTCAACGTCTACGTCAACGACGAGGACGTGCGCTTCACCGGCGGCCTGACGACGGCGCTGAAGGACGGCGACAACGTGACGGTCCTTCCCGCCGTCGCCGGAGGCAGCGCAGTGCACACCGTCGCCGGAGGCTGAGCCCACCCGCCATGCGCTTCGACTCCCTGATCGACTCGGTCGGCGGCACGCCGCTGGTCGGGCTGCCGCGGCTCTCGCCGAGCCCCGACGTCCGGCTGTGGGCCAAGCTCGAGCAGGACAACCCGACGGGCTCGGTCAAGGACCGGCCGGCGCTGAAGATGGTCGAGCAGGCCGAGAAGGAGGGCCTGCTCACGCCGGGCTGCACGGTCCTCGAGCCGACCAGCGGCAACACCGGCATCTCGCTGGCCATGGTGTGCCGGATCCGCGGCTACCGGCTGATCTGCGTGATGCCCGAGAACACCAGCACCGAGCGGCGCCAGCTGCTGACCATGTACGGCGCCGAGATCGTCACCTCGCCCGCCGCGGGCGGTTCGAACCAGGCGGTCGCGGTGGCCAAGAAGCTCGCCGCCGAGAACCCCGACTACGTGATGCTCTACCAGTACGGCAACCCGGCGAACGCGCTCGCGCACTACGAGACCACCGGGCCGGAGATCCTCGCCGACCTGCCCTCGATCACCCACTTCGTGGCGGGCCTCGGCACCACCGGCACGCTGATGGGGACGGGCCGCTACCTGCGCGAGCACAAGCCCGACGTGAAGATCATCGCCGCCGAGCCGCGGTACGGCGAGCTGGTCTACGGCCTGCGCAACATCGACGAGGGCTTCGTGCCCGAGCTGTACGACGCGTCGGTACTGACCTCGCGGTTCTCGGTGGGGCCGCGCGAGGCCGTCCGGCGCACCCGCGAGCTGGTCGAGGAGGAGGGCATCTTCGCCGGCATCTCGACCGGTGCGATCCTGCACGCGGCGCTCGGGGAGGCCGCGAAGTGCGTCGAGCGCGGCGAGCGGGCCGACATCGCCTTCATCGTCTGCGACGGCGGCTGGAAGTACCTCTCGACCGGGGCGTACGCCGGGACCATCGCCGAGGCCGAGGCCGCGCTCGAGGGCCAGCTCTGGGCCTGAGCGCCCCGACCGCCCGCGAAGGCGGTCGTAGGCTGCCGTGATGCAGATGACGGTCCTCGGCTGCGCGGGGACGTTCCCGGGGCCGGCGTCCGGCTGCTCCGCGTACCTGGTCGAGCACGACGGCTTCCGGCTGCTGGTCGACGCCGGGTACGGCGCGGTCGGCGCGCTGCAGCGGCACGGCGACCTGCTCGACGTCGATGCCGTCCTGCTCAGCCACCTGCACGCCGACCACTGCATCGACCTGGTCGCCTACTCCTACGCCCGCTTCTACGACCCGCGCGGCACCGCGCCGCTGCTGCCGGTCTACGGGCCGCCCGGGACCGCCGAGCGCATCGCCGCGGCGACCGGGTCCGGGCGGCAGGATTGGCTCGGGCAGGTCTTCGACTGGCGCACCCTCGACGGCGGGCCCCGCCAGATCGGTCCGTTCGCGGCGTCGTTCGTCCGCACCAACCACCCGGTCGAGTGCTGGGCGCCGCGCCTCGAGGCGGGCGGCGCGGTGCTGGCGTACACCGGCGACACCGGCCGCTGCGAGGACCTCGTCGCGCTCGCCCGCGACGCCGACCTGCTGCTGGCCGAGGCATCGTTCCTCGACGGCCCCGGCAACCCGGAGGGCGTCCACCTCTGCGGTCGCGAGGCCGGTGAGTACGCCGCCCGCGCGGGCGCGAGGAGCCTGCTGCTCACCCACCTCGTCGGGGCCTGGGGCGACGCGGCGGCCACGCTCGCCGAGGCGAAGGCCGTCTACGACGGCGAGCTGGCCCTGGCCGAGGACGGCCGGACCTACCGCGTCGGTCGTTAGTCTCGGGCCTCGTGACGAGACCCGACGGCCGCGACCCGGCAGACCTCCGCCCGATCCGCATCGCCCGGGGCTGGCAGCCGCACCCGGCCGGAAGCGTGCTCGTCGAGTTCGGCTCGACCCGGGTGCTCTGCTCGGCCTCCGCCACCGAGGGCGTACCCCGCTGGCGCAAGGGCTCGGGCCTCGGCTGGGTCACCGCCGAGTACGCGATGCTCCCGTCGGCCACGCACACCCGCAACGACCGCGAGTCGGTGAAGGGCAAGGTCGGCGGGCGTACGCACGAGATCAGCCGGCTGGTCGGCCGGGCGCTGCGCGGCGCGGTCGACCTGAAGCTGCTCGGCGAGAACAGCATCACGATCGACTGCGACGTCCTCGTCGCCGACGGTGGCACCCGCACCGCGGCCATCACCGGCGCGTACGTGGCCCTGATGGACGCCCTGGGCCACCTCGGCGTGCCGCAGGCCTCACCGCGGTCGGTCGCCGCCGTCAGCGTCGGCATCATCGACGGCGAGCCGCGGCTCGACCTCTGCTACGCCGAGGACGTCCGCGCCGAGACCGACATGAACGTCGTCGCGACCGGCGACGGCGAGCTGGTCGAGGTGCAGGGCACCGCCGAGGGAGCGCCGTTCAGCCGGCGCGAGCTCGACGCGCTCGTCGACCTCGCGCTCGCCGGCTGCGCCGACCTCACCCGGGCGCAGGCCGCCGCGCTCGACGCGCCCCGACCCGAGCCCACGTCGCTGGCGTGAAGCTCGTCCTCGCCACCCGCAACGCCGGCAAGATCGCCGAGCTGCGGGTGATCCTCGGGCCCGACCACGAGCTGCTCGGGCTCGACGAGGTCGCGCCCTTCCCGGAGCCCGTCGAGAGCGGTGCGACCTTCGCGGCCAACGCGCTGATCAAGGCGTACGCGGCCTACGCGGCGACCGGGCTCGCCGCCGTCGCGGACGACAGCGGGCTGTCGGTCGACGCACTGAACGGCATGCCGGGCGTGCTGTCGGCGCGGTGGTGCGGGGTGCACGGCAACGACGCCGCGAACACCGCGCTGCTGCTGGGGCAGCTCGTCGACGTCCCCGACGCGCGCCGGGGTGCGGGCTTCGTGTGCGCGGCGGCGATCGTCACCGGCCCGGACCGGCACCACGTCGAGCAGGCGCAGTGGCGGGGGAGCATCACCCGGGCGCCCCGCGGCACGAACGGCTTCGGCTACGACCCCGTCTTCGTCCCGAGCGGGCTGGACCGGACCTCGGCGGAGCTGACGGCCGCCGAGAAGAACGCCGACAGCCACCGCTCGAAGGCCTTCCGCGCCCTCGCCGCCCGCCTCGGCTGAGGAGGCCCGCTGCCGTACGCTTCGCGCCCATGACGGCACACGCGGAGGCCGCACGCCCTGGTCCCGCCCGCCGCCGGCTTCGGTGGGTCGGCTGGGCGGTCGATCCGGTTCGGCGGTCGCCAACGGCACGATCGTGGACTACCCGGACCCGGACAGCGTGGTGATGCGACTGCGCACCGTGGCAGCGGTCAAGGGCGCGTGGGCGCAGGCCCAGGAGCTCGCCCACAACACTCCCGGCGCCCGGATCCGGGTGGTGCGGATCTATGCGCCCGCCACCGAGAGGCTGGCTGGCAGGACGTACTCGCTGGGGCCGATGTGCTTCGCAGCTATCTGGACGGCCTGGTCGAGGTGGCGACCGGTTGAGACCGATGGGTGGTCTCAGGCCGCTTGGCGCACACGCTCGCGCAGCAGGATGGCGATCGCTTCTACGCCGTCGCGCCAGGTCAGCTTCTTGCCCTCCTCGCGGCTGCGGGCCCTATAGCTGATCGGGACCTCGTAGGGCCGGATCCCGCGTCGCAGCAGCTTGCCGGTCACCTCGGCCTCCATGCCGAAACCGCGACTGCGCACGTCGAGGTCCCGCCACAGCTGGGTCGGCAGCAGCTTGAAGCAGGTCTCCAGGTCGGAGATGTAGACGTTGAACAGCACGTTGGCGGCCAGGGTGACGCCCCTGTTCCCGAGTACGTAGAGGTAGCTGTAGGCGTTGTGGCTGCCGAAGCTGCGGCTGCCGTAGACGACGGTGGCGTCGCCGCTCAGCACCGGCGCCAGCAGCGAGGGGATCTCCTCCGGCGCGTACTCGAGGTCCGCGTCGCACATGATCACGTAGTCGCCGGTCGCTACCCGTACCGCGGTGTCGATCGCCGCGCCCTTGCCGGCATTGCGAGGATGGGTGTGGACGGAGACCCGAGGGTCCTCGAACCCGGCGAGGATCTTCGGGCTGGCGTCGGAGGAGCCGTCGTCCACGACGACCAGCTCGAGGTCGCAGGGATAACCCACGGCGAGCACGCGGCTCACCGCCGACGCGAGCGTGGCCTCCTCGTTGTAGACCGGCATCAGGATCGACAGCTTCACGACGGCGAGTCTAGGGAAGGTTCAGCTCGCCGCGACCACGTCGGGATGGGTGCGAAAGTACGCGACGGTCAGCGCGAGACCTTCGTCGAGGCCGATCTCCGGCTCCCAGCCGAGCGCCTCGCGGGCGAAGGTGATGTCGGGTTGCCGGACCGTCGGGTCGTCGGTCGGCCGGGGGATGAACACGATCTCGGACCTCGACCCGACCAGGTCCCGGATGGTCTCGGCGAGCTGCAGGATCGACAGCTCCCGCGGGTTGCCGACGTTCATCGGCCCGGGCAGGCCGGAGTCCGCGAGCGCGAGGATGCCGCGGACGAGGTCGTCCACGTAGCAGACCGACCGCGTCTGGCTGCCGTCGCCGGCGACGGTGATCGGCTCGCCGCGCAAGGCCTGGGTGATGAACGCCGGGATCGCGCGGCCGTCGCGCGGGCGCATCCGCGGCCCGTACGTGTTGAAGATCCGCACCAGCGCGGTGTCCACGCCGTGGGCGTTGCGGTAGGCCATCGTCAGCGCCTCGCCGAACCGCTTCGCCTCGTCGTAGACCCCGCGCGGCCCGACCGGGTTCACATGGCCCCAGTACGTCTCGGGCTGCGGGTGGACCTGCGGGTCGCCGTACACCTCCGACGTCGACGCCGACAGGAACCGGGCGCCCTTGTCCTTCGCGAGCCCGAGCGCGTGCCAGGTGCCGATGGAGCCGACCTTGAGCGTCTGGATGGGCAGCTCGAGGTAGTCGATCGGGCTGGCGGGCGACGCGAAGTGCAGGACCAGGTCGACCGGCCCGGGTACGTGCACGTAGTCGGTGACGTCGCAGCGCACGAGCTTGAAGCGGGCGTCGTCGCTGAGGTGGGCGACGTTGCCGGGGTTGCCGGTGACGAAGTTGTCGAGGGCGACCACCTCGTAGTCGCGGGCCAGCAGCTCCGAGCAGAGGTGCGAACCCAGGAAGCCGGCCCCCCCGGTCACGACAGCGCGCACCCGCGCAGCCTAGGCGGACAGCGCCCGGCGGGCCGCCGCCTTCGCCTCGCCGACCAGCCGGTCGAGATAGATCCGGCCGTCGAGGTGGTCGGTCTCGTGCTGCAGGCAACGGGCGAGCAGCCCGCTGCCGGAGACCGTCACCGGCCGGCCGTGCTCGTCGACGCCGACGACGGTCGCCGTCGACCAGCGGGGGGTCTCGAACTGCAGGCCCTTGACCGACAGGCAGCCCTCGTCGTCGTCGGTCCAGTCCGGCTCGCCCGCCTCGGTCGGTGGCCTGCCGCCGAGCTCGGTGATGCGCGGGTTGCAGACGACCCCTTTGCGCGCCGGGCCGTCGCCGGGCGTGCCGTCGGAACCCTCGGCGGGTCCGCAGTCGTAGACGAACAGGCGGAGGTCCACGCCGACCTGGTTGGCGGCCAGACCGACGCCCGGGGCGTCGTACATGGTCTCGAACATGTCCTCGACGAGCTGCGTGAGCGCGTCGCCGAACGCGGTGACCGCCGCGGCCGGAGTGCGCAGCACGGGGTCGCCGACCTGGCGGATGGGTCGGATCGTCACGCGCGAAGACTACGAAACCGTGCGAGAGGCGGGATTCGAACCCGCACGCCCGAAGGCACCGGAACCTAAATCCGGCGCGTCTGCCGTTCCGCCACTCTCGCCGACCCCCCGAATCCTGTCGCATCGGCTGGTAGGCATGCGTCATGACATCGGTCGCACGACGAGCGGCGCTCCGGTGATCGAGGTACGCCTGCTGCAGCCCGAGGAGGCGCCGAAGGTCGCCCCGGTGACGGCGTCGGCGTTCGCCGACCTCGACCGGCGCCACCACCGCCCGGCTCCGCCCTGGACCGACCAGCGGCGGGCGTGGTTCGAGCGGCGGGTCCGCCACTTCCTCGAGCAGGACCCGGGGCTGCAGTGGGTCGCGGTCTCCGACGACCGGTTCGTCGGCGTCGCGATGGCGAGCCTCCGCGAGGGCCTGTGGGGGCTGTCGCTCCTGGTGGTCCGGCCCGACGCGCAGTCCGGCGGCATCGGCCGGCAGCTGATCGACGCGGCCCTCGGCGACCACACCGGCCGCGGTGTCATCTGCGCCTCCGACGACGGCCGGGCACTGCGCCGGTACGCCGCGGCGGGCTTCGAGGTCCACCCCTGCCTCGTGCTCACCGGCCCGCCGGACGCGTCGTCGTTCGCGGCGCACCCGGCGATCCGCGAGGGCGTCGACCGTGAGCTGGCCGACGCGGTCGACCGCCTCGTCCGCGGTGCCGCGCACGGGCCGGACCACGAGCTGTTGCAGGGCGGACGGGGCTTCGGGCTGACGTACGAGGCCGGCGGCCGCCGCGGGTACTGCTACGCGTCGGACGAGGGCTGGCTCTCGATCGTGGCGGGCACCGACGAGGGCGTGAGCACCGCGCTGCTGCGGGAGACGCTCCGCCGCCACGCCGACGCCGGCGCCGAGACGACCGTCAGCCACGTCACCGCCGGGCAGCAGTGGGCGCTGCGCGTGGGTCTCGACGCCGGACTCAAGATCGCGATCGACGGCGCCGTCTGCTGGCGCGGGATGCCGGAGCCGAGCGCGTACCTGCCGAGCGGCTCGCTGCTCTGAGCCGGAGCTGCGACTGAGCGGGGCTGCTGTGCGTCACCCGGCGAGGTCGAGGTCGCGCAGCAGCTTCGCGACGTGACCGGTCGCCTTCACGTTGTAGAACGCGTGGGCGACCTTTCCCTTCGGGTCGACCACGATCGTCGAGCGGATCACGCCGGTGACGGTCTTCCCGTACAGGGTCTTCTCGCCGAAGGCGCCGTACGCGGTCAGGATGGTCTTCTCGGGGTCGGCCAGCAGCGGGAAGGTCAGCGCGTCGCGCGCGACGAACCTCGCGAGCTTCTCCGGCTTGTCCGGTGAGATGCCGACGACGTCGACACCGGCCTCGGCGAGCAGCGCGAGGTTGTCGCGGAAGTCGCACGCCTGCTTCGTGCAGCCCGGCGTCATCGCGGCCGGGTAGAAGTAGACGACCAGGCTGCGGCCGCGGTAGTCCTGCAGCGCGACGGTCCGACCGTCGGCGGCGGTCAGCCGGAAGGCCGGCGCGGTGTCCCCTGGCTGCAGGCGCTCGCTCATGCCCGGCAGACTAGAACCGTCGGCCTTCGGTACCGTCGCCCGGTGCCCGACGAGGATCCCGACCTGCCGGGCACCGCGCGTCCGCTGGCGCCGCAGCTGCTCGCGGCCGTCGCGGCCGGCGGCGTCGTCGGCGCCCTGGCACGGTACGGACTCGGCCGGGCCTTCCCCGTCGCGACCGGCTCGTTCCCCGCGACGACGCTGACGATCAACCTCACCGGAGCGTTCCTGCTGGCGGTGGTGGTCGGCACGCTCGCCAAGCGGCCCGGGCTCGGCCCGGTCTGGCGTCCGCTGCTCGGCACCGGCGTGCTCGGCGGCTACACGACCTTCTCCACCTTCGCCGTCGACGCGGACCGGCTGACCTCCACCGGGCACGCCGGGCTCGCCGTCGGGTACATCGCCGCCACCCTCGTCGGCGGTGCGCTGGCCACGGCGCTCGGGATGACGGTGGCCGGGTGATCACGGCCCTCGTCGCCGTCGGGGCCGTCGTCGGCGCCCCGGCCCGCTACGTCACCGACGTCGTCGTCACCCGCCGCACCGGCGGCCGCTTCCCGTACGGCACCCTCGCCGTCAACGTCGTCGGGTCGTTCGTCCTCGGGCTGGTGACCGGTCTCGGGCTGCACCACGGGCTGTCACCCGACCTCGGTGCGCTGCTCGGCACCGGCTTCTGCGGGACGCTGACGACGTACTCGACGTTCTCCCAGGAGTCGGTGGGGCTGCTGCGGGTCGGCCGACCCCGCGCAGCGGGCCTCAACGTCCTGGTCTCGACCGTCGTCGGGCTCGCCGCCGCCGCCGCCGGCCTCGGGCTGGCGCTCGCGTGACCGCGTACGTGCTGCGCCACGGCGAGACGGCGTGGAGCCGCGACCGGCGGCACACCGGGCGTACGGACGTGCCGCTGCTGGAGTCCGGCCGCGAGCGCGCCCGGGCGGCGGGGGCGCTGATCGCGGGGCTGCACCCGGGCCCTTTCGCGGCGGTGCGCACCAGCCCGCTGGTGCGGGCGAGCGAGACCGCCGCGCTCGCCGGCTTCCCCGACGCCGTCCCCGACGACCGGCTGCGCGAGTGGGACTACGGCGAGCACGAGGGTCGTACGACGGACGCGATCCACGAGGCCGACCCGACGTGGTTCCTCTGGGAGCACGGCGCGGCGGGCGGCGAGGACGCGGCCGCCGTCGGCGCGCGGGTCGACGACCTGCTGGCGGACGTCCGCGCCGTCGACGGTGACGTGCTGCTGGTCGCGCACTCCCACCTGCTGCGGGTGCTGGCCGCACGCTGGCTCGGTCTTCCCCCGACCGACGGGGCGATGTTCGTGCTCGACCCGGCCGGTGTCGGGGTGCTGGGCGCCGAGCACGACCGCCCTGCGCTGCTGCACTGGAACCTCGTGTCGACGACGGTGGCCCCGTGACCGAACGCCGTCGCCGCTACCAGACGCTGTCCATCGTGCTCGCGCTCGTGCTCGTCGTGGCCATCGCCGCGACGCTGGCCTCGCGGGCGGGCAACGTCAGCGGCACGCCGCGGGTGGTGCAGCTCCCGGGTGTGACCGGGACGGCGACGCCGTCGCCGACGCAGTCCGCCGCAGCCTCGTCGCTGCACTGGACCGGCTGCGGTGGCGGGGCGCAGTGCGCCACCCTCGACGTACCCCTCGACTGGACGCACACCGACCCGGCGGCTGCCGGCAGGACGATCCCGATGGCGCTCATCCGCTACCGGGCGACCGGGCCGGCGAGCCAGCGCCTCGGCTCGCTGCTGGTCAACCCGGGCGGCCCCGGCGCGAGCGGCGTCGCGTTCGTCCGCGACGACCTGTCGATCATCCCGACGGCGATCCGCGCGCGGTTCGACATCGTCGGCTTCGACCCGCGCGGGACCGGCAGCTCCGACCCGGTCGACTGCCTGAGCGGGCCGCAGCAGGACACCCTCTACGCATTGCCGCCGTACCCGACGGACGCGGCGCAGACCGCCGCGATCACCACCGCGACGAAGGGCCTCGGCGCCGCGTGCCTGCAGCACACCGGCGACGAGCTGAAGCACCTGTCGACGGTGGACGTCGCGAAGGACATGGACGCGCTGCGGCTCGCGCTCGGCGAGCAGAAGCTGACCTACCTCGGCTACTCCTACGGCACCTACCTCGGCGCGACGTACGCGCGGCTGTTCCCGACCCACATCCGGGCGTTCGTGCTCGACGGCGCGATCGACCCGACCCAGACCGGCACCGAGATGATCGCCGGGCAGGCCGGCGGGTTCGAGGGCGCGTTCGACGCCTTCGCGGCCTGGTGCGCCGGCAACCAGCAGTGCGCGTTCGGCCAGGCGTTCCGCTCGGCCGCGCAGGTGGAGTCCGCCTACCAGGCGCTGCAGACGTCCGTATCGAGGACGCCGCTGCCGGGCGCGGGGTCCCGCGTCGTGACCTCGGGGCTGTTCCTCGAGGGCACCCTCGTCACCCTGTACGACAAGACCAGCGGCTGGCCCGCGCTCGGCACCGCGCTGCAGCTGGCGCAGCAGGGCAGCGGCGCCGCGCTGCTGCAGCTGTCCGACGAGTTCCTCGGCCGCAACCCGGACGGCAGCTACGACCCCGAGGACGAGGCCAACGCCGCCGTCAACTGCCTCGACCACACCTACCCGTCGGCCGCGCAGACGCCGGCCTTCGCGGCCTCGCTCGCGCGGCGCTACCCGATCTTCGGCGAGGCGATCGGCTGGTCCGGCCTCGACTGCGCCTACTGGCCGGTCAAGCCGGCGGTCGACCTCGCGCCGGTCCGCGCGGCCGGCGCACCGCCGATCCTCGTGGTCGCCACCACGCGCGACCCGGCGACCCCGTACGCGGGCGGGGTCGCGCTGGCCGAGCAGCTCGACACCGGCACGCTGCTCACCTACGACGGCGACGGCCACACGGCATACCGCGCGACCGGGAGCGCTTGCGTCACCGGTGTCGTGGACACGTACCTCACGACGCTGCAGGCACCGGCTCGCTCCACGGGGGCGCACTGCTGAGAGGGTGGTCCACATGGCTGAGTTCGCGAGCATCGACCCGAGCATCGGCACGGAGTTCGCGCGCTGGCCGGTCGCGTCGACGTCTGAGCGGCGGGCACTGCTCGCCGCCGGCCAGCGGGCCGCCCGTGACGCGCGCAGCACCTCGTTCGAGGAGCGCGCCGCGCTGCTGCGGGCGATCGGTGCCGAGCTCACGAAGCGCCGCGTGGAGCTCGCCGCCACCGCGACCCGCGAGATGGGCAAGCCCACCAAGGAGGCGCTCGCCGAGGTCGACAAGTGCGCGGCGGGCTGCGACTACTTCGCCGAGCACGGGCCGGCGATGCTGGCCGACGAGGAGCTGGACGGCGGCGAGGCGTACGCGTCGTACCTGCCGCTGGGGCTGATCTTCGCGATCATGCCGTGGAACTACCCGTACTGGCAGGTCTTCCGCCACCTGGCGCCGGCGATCATGGCCGGTAACGCCGTGCTCGTGAAGCACGCCGAGAACACGCTGGGCGTCGCGCACGCGCTCGTCGACGCCGCCCGCGCGGCCGGCGCGCCCGAGGGCCTCATCGGCACGATCGTGTGCAGCGTCGAGGAGGCCAAGGAGGTCATCGAGTCGGCGGAGGTCGCGGCCGTGACGCTGACCGGCTCGACCGGCGCCGGCTCGAAGGTCGCGGCCATCGCCGGGGCGGTGTGGAAGAAGACGGTGCTCGAGCTCGGCGGGTCCGACGGCTTCGTCGTCCTCGAGGACGCCGACGTCGAGCGCGCGGCGAAGGTCGCCGTCACCGCCCGCTTCCAGAACTGCGGCCAGTCGTGCATCGCGGCCAAGCGCTTCATCGTGGTCGACGCGGTCGCCGACGCCTTCACCGAGGCGTTCGTCTCCGGCGTACGCGGCCTGGTGGTCGGCGACCCGACGTCCGAGGGCACGACCGTGGGCCCGATGGCCCGCGGCGACCTGCGGGCACAGCTCGCAAAGCAGCTCGACGGGGCGACCGCCGGCGGCGCGAAGGTGCTCGTCGACGGCGGCGTGCGTGGCGGCGAGGGGTTCTACTTCGAGCCGGTCGTGCTCGCCGTCACCGACACCGGCTCGCCGGTGTGGGCGCAGGAGACCTTCGGGCCGATCGCGCCGATCCTGCGGGTGCCGGACGAGGCCGCGGCGCTGGCCGCGATGAACGACTCCGACTACGGCCTGGGCGGCAACGTCTGGACCGCCGACGTCGCGCGGGGCAGGGCGTTCGCCCGCAGGGTCGACTCCGGCGCCGTGTTCGTCAACGGCATGACCGCCTCCGACCCGCGGCTGCCGTTCGGCGGCGTCAAGCGCTCCGGGTACGGCCGGGAGCTGTCCACCGTCGGCACGCGCGAGTTCACCAACGTCCAGACGGTGTGGGTCGGTCCCGCAGGAGGTTGAACCCGCAACTGAGTTGTTGCTGAACGGTGCGGGGTCAGCGGTGCCCCGCCCCGTAACATGTCGGCGTGGCTCAGACCAGCAAGGGATCCAGCAAGGCGCGTACGCAGGAGGCCCGGCAGCGGGCTCAGGCGCGCCGCGAGGCCATCGCCCGCGCCGAGCGCCGTCGCCGGTACGGCCTGTTCGGCATCGGCGGCGTCGTCGCCCTCGTCGTCATCCTGGTGATCGTCTTCGTCGTCGTGAACAACAACGCGACCAAGAAGGGCAGCAAGAACGTCACCGCGCCGGCGGCGGCGGCCATCACGACCGATCTGGCCAGCGTCGCTCCGGCGTCGTTCGAGACCGCCGGGGTCGCGGGTGTCGGGTCGTCGATCTCCGGTCTCTCGGCTCTCAGCGGCGGCACGCCGATCACCACGGGCGGGTTGCCGACGGTCGTCTACGTCGGCGCCGAGTACTGCCCCTACTGCGCGGCGGAACGGTGGGTGCTGGCCACCGCCCTGTCCCGCTTCGGCACCTTCAGCGGGCTGCAGACGACGATGTCCGACGGCACGGACGTGTACCCGAACACCGCCACCCTGGACTTCGTCACGACGAAGTTCACCAGCAAGTACGTCGCCTTCGCCCCGAGCGAGGTCGAAGACCGTTCGGGCCACAAGCTGCAGACACCCGGTGCGGCCGAAGCGGCGTCGGCCGCCAAGTACGGGGAGGACGCCCAAGGCGACCTGACCTTCCCCTTCGTCTCGATCGACAACAAGTACAAGGTGCCGACCCAGTACGACCCGGGGATCCTGAAGGGCATGACGGCCGATCAGATCGCGGCGGCCATCAAAGACCCGACCTCGGCGGTCGGGAAGCAGGTGCTCGCCGCGGCGAACGTCGTGACAGCCGGGATCTGCTCGGTCACGGGTCAGCAGCCGACCGCCGTCTGCAGCTCCAGCGCGGTGGAGGCGGCGGGTGCGGATCTGGACAGCGCGTCGTCCGGATCGGGAAGCAGCACGGGATGAGCGTCGGCGCGACGCTGACCGTCCCGCGCTGGTTGTCTCCCGCCACCGTGATGGTCGCACTGCTGGGCGTCGGGGATGCTGCGTACCTCACGGTGGAGCACTTCAGCGGCACCAGCCATCTCGCGGGCTGCAAGGCCGGCGGCGTCATCAACTGCGCGAAGGTCACGACCAGCGCCGAGTCGCACTTCCTCGGCATGCCGGTGGCGCTGCTCGGGCTGATCTACTTCGTGCTGGCGATCCCGTTCCTGCTGCCTGCCGCCTGGCGTACGCCCGACCGTCGCGTCCGCGTCTTCCGGCAGCTCTGCGCCGTCGGGGGCCTCGGCTTCGTGCTCTGGCTGGTCTACGCCGAGTTCGTGAAGATCCACAACATCTGCGAGTACTGCACCGGCGTGCACATCCTGACGTTGATCCTGTTCGTGCTCATCACGTACGGGACACTCGTCACGGCGCCGCTGCCCGGCCTGGGACCGGACGAGGACACCCACGACGAGCAGGCCGACCGCAACCGGCGGCGGGCCGCCAAGCGGGCGGCAAGCGTCTGAGGTCCCGGCCGTGCTGAGGGTCGCGGTCATCGGGTCGGGCCCGTCGGGCATCTACACCGCCGAGGCGCTGCTCGCCGCTCGGCCCGACGCCGTCCTGGTCGACGTCTTCGACCGGCTCCCCGCCCCGTTCGGCCTGGTCCGGTACGGCGTCGCCCCGGACCACCCGAAGATCAAGTCGATCGCCGGTGCGCTGGCGCGCACGCTCTCCCATCCGTCGGTGCGGTTCCTGGGCGACGTCGAGATCGGGACCTCTCCCATCGTCGCGGAGCTCCGAGCGCACTACGACGCCGTCGTCTACGCCTTCGGTGCGGCCCGCGACCGGCGCCTCGAGATCCCCGGCGAGGACCTGCCCGGCTCGGTCTCGGCGGTCGACTTCGTCTCCTGGTACTCCGGGCACCCGGACTCGGCGCTCGAGGCGGAGCTGCACACCGACACCAGCGCCGTCGTGGTCGGTGCCGGCAACGTGGCCCTCGACGTCGCGCGGGTGCTGGCCAAGCAGCCCGACGACCTCGCCGGGACCGACCTGCCGCAGCACGTCCTGGAGGTGCTGCGCACCTCGACCGTGGCCGACGTCCACCTGCTGGCGCGGCGCGGGCCGGCGCAGGCGCGCTTCACCACGAAGGAGCTGCGGGAGCTCGCGGAGATCGCCGGCCTCGACGTCCTCGTCGACCCGGCCGACCTCGAGCTCGACGCGCTGTCGGCGCAGACCGTGGCCTCCCATCGCGACGTCGCCCGCAACGTCGAGGTGCTGCGCGGGTACGCAGCGGCCCAGCCCGCGGGCGGCGGGCGACGGCTGCACCTGCACTTCTGGCGCGCCCCCACGGCGCTGGTCGGGACCGGGCACGTCACCGCCGTCGCGACGGACGTCACGCACCTCGACGAGACCGGGCGGCTCCGGCCGACCGGAGCGACCGAGACGATCCCGGCCGGGCTGGTCCTGCGGGCCGTCGGCTACCGCGGCGCCGCGCTGCCGGGCGTACCCCTCGACGCCGATGCGGGGGTGGTGCCCAACGAGGCCGGCCGGGTGCTGCGCGACGGCGTCGTCTCCCCGGGCGAGTACGTCGTCGGTTGGATCAAGCGCGGCCCCACCGGCGTGATCGGGACCAACCGCAGCGACGCGGCGGAGACGGTCGCGGCGCTGCTCGCGGACCTGCCCGACGGCACCGGCGCGGCCGGACTGGACCCCGCCCACGCCATCGGTTGGGAGGGATGGCTCGCGATCGAGGGCGCCGAGGCCGCGGCCGGCCTGCCGCACGGCCGCGGCCGGGTGAAGCTCGCGAGCTGGGACGAGCTCCGTGCCGCCGCGAGCGGGACGAGCCGGGCAGCGGGGTCTGGCGAGCCGGACGGCGGGTAGGCCCGGGCCACACCGACCACCTGGAGGCCGCCCGTGATCCTGCTCATCCTGATCCTTCTGTTCCTGCTGCTCGGCGGCTTCGGCTTCATCCTGCATCTGCTCTGGATCGCCGCGGTCATCGTGCTGCTCTACGCGCTGTTCCACGCGATCACCCGCAACAACAGCCGGGTGTAGCCGCAGTGGCCCGGCCGACGGTCGTCGCCAGCGAGCGGGGCGAGGTCGGTTTCCCTGCCGCGCTCGAGGTGCTCCGCGCCGGGGGCTCGGCCCTCGACGCCGTCCACGCGGGCGTACGCGTCGTGGAGGCGAACCCCGACGACCACTTCGTCGGCGTCGGCGGGCTGCCCAACCTCGTCGGTGTCGTCGAGCTCGACGCGCTGCTGATGGAGGGCACCGGCCGCCGGGTCGGCGCGGTCGCGGCGCTCGTCGACGTGCCGCATGCGTCGGACGTCGCCCGGGCGGTGATGGACCGGCTGCCGCAGCACGTGCTGCTGGTCGGCGAGGGCGCCGCCCGGTTCGCCGACGAGTGCGGCATCGCCCGCGGGTCCGCGCTCACCGCGGCGGCCCAGGACCTGTGGCGGCAGGGGCTGTCGGATCAGGGCATGGCCGAGGCGGCGCTCCGCGGACCCGGCGACGTCCGCTACCGCACGGACGCGCTGGCCAGGATCACCGCGATGGACCCGCCGCCCTTCCCGTACGGCACGGTGAACGTGCTCGCCCTCGACGCGGCCGGGCACCTCGCAGTCGGCGTCTCGACGAGCGGCTACCCGTGGAAGTACCCGGGCCGGGTCGGCGACTCCTCCGTCGTCGGCGCCGGCGGTTATGCGGATGACCGCGTCGGCGCCGTCGGGTGCACCGGCCGCGGCGAGCTGACCGTCCGCGCCGGCACGGCCCGTACGGTCCTCGACGGGGTGCGGTCCGGTCTCGGGCCCGACAGTGCCTGTGTCGCAGCCCTGTCCGAGCTCGCCGACCTCCCTGACGGCTACCGCGCGCCGGTGCAGACGGTGTGCCTGCTCCCCGACGGCCGGCACGGTGCCGCGGGCACGCACCCTGGATCGACGTACGCGGTCCAGACGGTCGACGAGAGCGAGCCGCGGATCCTGCCCCGGGCCGACCTCGATGCAGGACCGGCGCACGACCGCTCGTACTGAGCCGGGTGCCCGTACACGTCGGTGCGGTGCCAGCGGGCGCCCGTGCCCTGACCAGGGGTCGTCAGAACGGCGGCGTCTCGCCGTTGACGTCGGGCAGGGGCGGGCCCGCGCGGCGCGGAGCCGGCCGTGGTGGCAGCGAGCCGTCCACGGGCGTACGCGTGGTCGGTGGTGGCAGCCAGGCGAAGAACTCGGTCGTGGGCTCCGGCGGCCGGGCCAACGGCGACGGGCCCTGGTAGTCGGCTCCGGTCGGCGTCGTCCAGGTCGTCGTGGTCCCGTCGAACCGAAGGTGCCAGCCGCCTTCGTGGACGAGGTGGTGGTGCCGCGAGCAGAGGAGCAGCAGGTTGTCCTCGCTGGTCGGTCCGCCCGCGGCCCAGTGCACGACGTGGTGCGCGTGGCAGCGCGGGGCCGGACGCGTGCAGGTCGGGAACCGGCACCCGCCGTCGCGCACGTCCAGCCGTCGCCGCAGCCCCACCGTGGGGAAGCGCTGCTCGCGTCCGAGATCCACGACGTCTGCGGTGTGGAGCAGCGTCGAGACGCCTGCATCGCAAGCGATCCGGCGAGCGCCGACCGCGCTCAGGTGGTCGTAGCCGAGAGTGGCGGGCAGCTCGTCGGCCCCGGCCAGGGTCGCGAGCGGGACGGCAAGCATCAGGTGCGGACGAGTGCCTCCTGCAGTGGTCGGCAAGGTCCCCGCGTCGAGCCTGGACCGGCAGAGCTCGACGAGTGCGTCGGCCCGCCGCGTCTCGACGGGGCGCTCGTCATCGGCGTCCGTCGGCGTCGCGAGCGCGTCCAGGCACGTTGCGACCACCGCGCCGCCCTCGGTCGTCAGCCGCACCCGCAGCTCCACGCCGTCGGCGGCATCCCAGGAGGTGAGCGACCGCTCCGGGAGCTCGTCGGCAGGTGTCGGGGGCAGGAGGGCGGCGACCAGACGTCGTGCCCGGCGACGGAACTGCCCGGCGGTCACGGCGCGGCCGTCGGCCAGGACCCGACGCTCGACCAAGCCCGCTCCGGTCTCGTCGAGGCCGCTGGTCTCCTGCGCAAGTGCGACCGCGTGCTGCCACGACAGACCGCCGGCGGCGAGCAGCCGTGCCGTCGCGGGGAGCCGCTGCTCGAGCGCCGCGGCGGTCTCCAGCCGGGTGCGGGCCTCGTACGCGGTGGTCGAGCAGCGCAGCCCCACGGTCTCGCGCTCCCACTGCG
The DNA here is from genome assembly GCA_903970495.1 of Candidatus Melainabacteria bacterium. Lineage (GTDB taxonomy): Bacteria > Actinomycetota > Actinomycetes > Mycobacteriales > CAJCIY01 > CAJCIY01. Next base: position 18,144 of record CAJCIY010000345.1, read on the forward strand.
CCTCGTGCGTCTCGCGGCCGTCTCGCCACTCGCCAGGTGCCAGCGGCGGGACCTCCACCACGTCGTCGGCGTGGCGGCGGGCGAGCTCGGCGAGGTGGACGGCACGCAACGAGTGCAGCCAGCCGACCTGCTCGTCGATCGCCCCGACCGCCTCGATGAGCGCAGCCTCCGACAGGATCGAGGGATCGAGTCCGGCCAGCACCAGCACGGCCATCGGACCGGGGCCGCCCGTGCCCAGGTCCAACACGTCTGCTGCTGCTGCGGCCATGTCCAGAAACCTACGGATGACCTCCGACATTTCTGCCGTCGCCGAGAGGGATGCCGGCGAGCTGCCGAGACGGGTCTACAGCTCGAGGATCATCCGGGCGTTGCCGAGGGTGTTGGGCTTGACCCGTTCGAGCCCGAGGAACTCCGCGACGCCCTCGTCGTAGGAGCGCAGCAGCTCGGTGTAGACCTCTGGCGAGACCGGCGTGCCCTCGATCTCGACGAACCCGTGGGCGGCGAAGAACGCGGTCTCGAAGGTCAGGCAGAACACCCGCGCGACGCCGACCTCGCGGGCGGTGTCGAGCAGCCGCTCGAGGATGCGGTGCCCGACGCCCTCGCGACGACGGCTCGGGTCGGTCGCCATCGTCCTGACCTCGGCGAGGTCGGACCACAGCACGTGCAGCGCGCCGCATCCGACGACCGTCGGACCCTCGACGGCGACGAGGAACTCCTGCACCGCCTCGTAGAGGGTGACCGTCTCCTTCGACAGCAGGATGCGGTCGGACGCGTACGTGTCGACCAGCGAGCGGATGGCCGGTACGTCGACGGTGCGCGCGCCGCGTACCTCGATCACGACGCGGGGCTCACCGAGCTGTAGTGGAAGTCGGGGATCCGCAGCGACGGCATGATCGTCCAGGAGAAATCCTCGCCCCACTCGCGCGAGTACGTCCGCTCACAGGCGCCGACCTCGGTGATCCGGCCGAGCAGGTCGACCGGGCTCTCGTTGTAGCGGAAGTTGTTGACCGCCCCGACGATCTCGCCGCCCTCGACCAGGTAGACGCCGTCTCGGGTCAGGCCGGTGCACAGCAGCGTCTCGGGGTCGACCTCGCGGATGTACCACATCGAGGTCAGCAGCAGGCCGCGCCCGGTGCTCGCGACCATGTCCTCGAGCCGGGTCTCGCTGCCGCCGTCGAGCACGAGGTTGTCGACGAAACCCGTTGCGGCAGAGCCGGTCTCGGCAGCCGAGCGTCGGGTCTGGACCAGTGCCGACAGGGTGCCGTCGTCGATCCAGCTGGTCCTCGCCAGCGGCAGCCCGTTGTCGAAGACGCTCGCCATGCTGGAGCTGCCGCCGACCGTCAGGAACGGCGCGACCTCGAGACCGGGTTCGGCCGGGTCGCTGCGCAGCGAGAGCCCGGCGGGCCCGAGCGCCTCGCCGACGCGGGTGCCCCCGCCGGCTCTCGAGAACACGGTGCGGCCGTCGGCGGCGTCGCGTCCCGCGGCGGTCCAGTAGAGGTAGATCATCAGGTCGGCGACCGACGTCGGCGGCAGCAGCGTCTCGTACCGGCCGGGCCCGAGCTCGAGCTGCCGGGCGCTCCAGCCGAGGCGGGTACGCAGGTGCGCGACGGTGTGGGGCACGTCGACGTCGCGGAAGTCGCGGGTGGACTGCGCCGACCAGACCGAGCCGCCGGGCGCGCCGTTCTTGGCGTTCCACTCCACCGACCCGGTCGGCTGCACGTGCCGGCGCCGCATCCCGCTCGAGCTCCCGAGCCAGGTGGTGTCGACCTCGTGGCGGGCAAAGCCGTAGAGCTGGACGCCGTCGCGGCGGCAGTCGTCGAACGCGTCGCCGAGGGTCCGCGCGAACCCGGTGAACACCTCGACGCCGGACCACTCCGGGCCGTCGTCGAAGTCGGCGTCGACGACCGCCTCGACCGGCTCGCCGAAGTCCTCGGCCGGCGGCGCCTCACGGGCCTCCGCCTCCGCGCCGGCCACCAGCTCGGCGAGGTCGCGGTCGTCGGTGAGGGCCGTCGTGCTGGCGACGCCGACCGACCGCCCGACGACCGAGATGACGGTGACCGACCGGCCGCGGGTCGCCCCGTCCGTGGTGAGGGTGTTGCCGGCGAACCGCAGGTCGGCGCTGCTGTGCGTACCCGCGATCACCGTCGTGTGGTCGGCCGTCGCGAGCGCCAGCGCCCGGTCCACCAGCTCTGCGCTCACCGGTACTGCCTTCTCTTCACGCGAGCGCTCATCGGCCGCCCTCCCGCTGGGTGTTCAGGATGTTGACCCCGCGGAACAGCGCGCTGGGACAGCCGTGGCTCACCGGCGCGATCTGCCCGGGCTGCGCCTTGCCGCAGTTGAAGGCACCGCCGAGCACGTACGTCGCGGCCCCGCCGACCGCCTCCATGCTGTTCCAGAACTCCGTGGTCGTGGCCTGGTACGCGACGTCGCGGAGCATGCCGACCAGCCGGCCGCCGCGGATCTCGTAGAAGCGCTGGCCGGTGAACTGGAAGTTGTAGCGCTGCATGTCGATCGACCACGACTTGTCGCCGATGACGTAGATGCCGCGCTCGACCTGGCCGATGAGGTCCTGCGTCGAGACGTCGGCGGCGGCCGGCTGCAGCGAGACGTTCGCCATCCGCTGCACCGGCACGTGCCCGGGGGAGTCGGCGAACGCACAGCCGTTGCTGCGGTCGACGCCGAGCACGTCGCCGTACGCGGCCGCCATCCGCCGGTCGAGCTGGTAGCCGACCAGGCGACCCGCCGAGACGATGTCCCACTGCCGGGTCGCGACCCCCTCGTCGTCGTAGCCGACCGTCGCGAGTCCGTGCTCGGCGGTGCGGTCGCCGGTCACGTGCATGACCGGGCTGCCGTACTGCAGGGTGCCGAGCTGGTCGAGCGTCGCGAAGGAGGTTCCCGCGTACGCGGCCTCGTAGCCCAGCGCCCGGTCGAGCTCGGTGGCGTGGCCGATCGACTCGTGGATGGTGAGCCAGAGGTTGGAGGGGTCGATCACCAGGTCGTAGGCGCCGGGCTCGACGCTCGAGGCCTTCGCCTTCTCGGCCACCAGCTCCGGCAGCTCCGCGAGGTCGCTCTCCCAGTCGTACTGACCCACACCGCCGGCGTAGTGCTCCCAGCCGCGGCCGACCGGCGGGGCGAGCGTCCGCATGCCCTCGAAGCCGCCGGTCGGGTCGAGCCGGGTGGCCTCGACGGCACCCTGCGTGCGGATCCGCTGCTGCGTGGTCTCGGTCCCCTTCGTGTCGAGGTAGTACTTGGCCTCCTTGACGAAGTCGGCGCCGACGTCGACGTGGTCGACGTGGTCGCTCGCCAGCAGCCGCCGGGCCCAGCCGCCGAGCACCTCGAGCTTCTCGGCGCGGGGCACGGTGAACGGGTCCACCTCGTACGCGGAGACCCAGGTCGCCGCGGCGTGCACCGGCTCGGCGGCGAGGACGACCGGCTCGGCGTTCAGCGGCCGGGCGACCTGCGCGACGGCGACCGCCTCGCGGGCCACGCGGACGGCCTCCTCGGCGGTCAACGTCGTCCCGGCCGCGAAGCCGTACGTGCCGTCGTGGACGACGCGGACCGCGAACCCGAGGGTGGTGCCGTCCGAGGCGTTCTCCAGCGCGTCGTCGCGCCACGACAGCCGCTCGGTGCGGATCCGCTCGAGCCGGAAGTCGGCGTGCTCGGCGCCGAGCGCGCTCGCCGCCCCGAGGGCCGCGTCCGCGAGCGCGCGGCGCGGCAGCGCGAGAAAGACCTCGTCCACGCTGTGCACGCGACCATCAGACCACGACTTCGAGCGGTGGCGCGTGCGACAGGCGCAGGCTGGTGCGCTGACTACCATCGAGGCGTGACGACGCGACCGCGCTCGCGCGACGAGAGCCAGGAGCGCACCCGTCGGCTGCTGCTGGACGCGGCCAGCGAGCTGTTCGCGCGGGACGGGTTCCGGGCGACCTCGCTTGCCGACGTCGCCACCTCCGCCGGCTTCTCGAAGGGCGCTGTCTACTCCAACTTCGCCAGCAAGGAGCACCTGTTCCTCTCGGCGATCGAGGGCGAGTACGCCCGCAGCCTGGCCGAGCTGCAGCCGATGCTCGCCGCCGGCGGCGACATGTCCTCGCGGCTGCAGATCCTCGGGGCCTGGTTCGCCGAC
>CAJCIY010000346.1 GCA_903970495.1 Candidatus Melainabacteria bacterium
GTGCCCGCCTGCTCGGAGCAGCCCATGACCGCGGGTGTCCAGGCGTGGCGGGCGGCTTCGGCGAGGAACGCGTCGATCGCGCCCGGCCAGGCCTCCGGGTCGCCCAACGGGTCGCCGCTCGCAAGCATGACCCCGGACACCACCCGGTACGCGACGCACGCCTTGCCGGTCGGTGACCAGATGACGCTCTTGTCGCGCCGCAGCGCAAAGTAGCCGAGCGAGTCGCGCTCGCCGTACCGGGTGAGCAGCTCACGCATCCGCTCCTCGTCGGCGGGTGCCAGCCGGGCCTGCGGCTCCGCCGGCCGCAGCACGAGGTAGACGGTCACGACGACGGTCAGCAGGCCGAGACCGAACAGCACCCGCGCGACCAGGTCGGCCGTGCGGTCGGTGTCGTAGCGCAGCGGCCCGGCCACACCGACGAACCCGTGGAAGACCTCCGAGAGCTGGGCGCCGAGGTCGTGGGAGGTGACGACGTGGCGCATCCGGGTCAGCACGACCAGCTCGCCCAGCACCACCGAGGTCACGGACAGCAGCAGGAACGCCCCGAGCGCGCGCCACCGCGTACGCGGGTCACCGGCCGCCGCGAACTCACGCCGGAAGGCGACCAGGAGCGCAAGCACCGCCAGCGCGATCGCCGACGCGGCGATGTCCAGCGCCTTCACGACGTCGAGCACGGCGGTGACGAACAGCAGCGCGACGGCGAGCCGCCAGGCACGGCGCTTGCGGCGGCGCAGGCCCTGCGCGGTGAGGACCAGCACGATGCCCAGCGCGACGGCGAGCGCAGACGCGGTGTGGACGACGGTGCCGGAGAAGACCTGCGTGACGTCGTGGAACCGGCTCGCGAGCTCGGGGCGGACGACGCTCGCGATGTCGGCGGCACCGGCCACCAGCGTCAGGAAGGCCAGCAGCGGCGGCACCCAGCGGCGGAGCGTCTCCTCGGACCGGGCGACCATCTCGGAGGCCGGCCCGGGGGCGTCGTCCGGCTTCGGTGCGGTCCGGACCGTGCCGCGGCCGTCAGCCACGCGGGCCCAGCAGGCTCAGCGCCTCGGCCCGGCTGGCGGCCGACGCCTGGAAGATCCCGCGTACGGCGGAGGTGATCGTCAGCGCGCCGGGCTTGCGCACACCGCGCATCGACATGCACAGGTGCTCGGCCTCGACGACCACGATCACACCGCGCGGGGCGAGCGCCGTCTCCAGCGCGTCGGCAACCTGCGTGGTCAGCCGCTCCTGCACCTGCGGCCGCTTGGCGTACAGGTCGACGAGGCGGGCCAGCTTCGACAGGCCGGTGATCTTGCCGTCGGCGTTCGGGATGTAGCCGACGTGCGCCCTGCCGTGCCAGGGCACGAGGTGGTGCTCGCAGGTCGAGTACAGCGGGATGTCCCGGACCATCACCAGCTCCTGGTGGTGCTCGTCGAACACCGTCGAGAGCAGCTCGGACGGGTCGGTCCCGACGCCGGCGAAGATCTCCGCGTACGCCCGGGCGACGCGGTCCGGGGTGTCGCGCAGGCCGTCGCGGCCGACGTCCTCGCCGATGGCCGTGAGGATCTCGCGGACCGCCGCGGCGATGCGGGGCTGGTCGACCGCCGGGCGACCGACGCCTCCGGACTCACCGGGCAGCGGCTGCTCGGTGGCCACCGGTCAGGAACCGGGCTCGGTGCTCGGCTTGCGCCGGACCTTCGGCGACCCGCCGTCGGCCTCGTTGCGGGTGGCCTTGGCCGCGTCGCCCTTACCGCGAGTGCTGGCCGTGCGGTTCGCGCTGGGCGCCGGGGTGCGGGTGCGGCTCGGTGCCCGCCGCGGACGCGGGGCCGCCGCCGGGCGGGACGGCTGCTGCGCACGGCCGCCGGTCTTCGGGTCCTTGAGCAGGTCGACCACGTCGTCGGGGCCGAGCAGCGCGAGCTCCGCCGCGGTGCGGACCGGCGGGACCTTCGACGGCTCGTGGGTGCCGTTGTCGATGGGCCGCTGCGGCTCCTTCTTCACCGGCGCGAAGATCTCCGCGATCTCGACCTTGTCGAGCGTCTCCTTGTCGAGGAGCCGCAGCACGAGGTCGTCGAGCACGTCGCGGTGCCGGTCGAGGATCTCGTACGCCTCGTCGTGCGCCTTCTCGATGAGGCCGCGGATCTCCTCGTCGATGATCCCGGCGATCTCCTCGGAGTAGTCGCGCTGGTGGCCCATGTCGCGGCCGAGGAAGACCTCGCCGGACTCCTGGCCGAACTTCAGCGCACCGAGGCGCGGGCTCATGCCGTACTGGGTGACCATCGCCCGGGCGGTCGCCGTGGCACGCTCGATGTCGTTCGCGGCACCGGTCGTGACGTCGTGGAACACCAGCTCCTCGGCGGCGCGGCCACCGAGTGCGTAGGCGAGCGAGTCCTGCAGCTCGGCGCGGGTCTGGCTGTAGCGGTCCTCCTCGGGCAGCACCATCGTGTAGCCGAGGGCGCGGCCGCGCGGCAGGATCGTCAGCTTGTGGACCGGGTCCATGTTGGGCAGTGCGTGCGCGACCAGCGCATGACCGCCCTCGTGGTACGCGGTGACCTTGCGCTCCTTGTCCGACATGACGCGGGTCTTGCGCTGCGGACCGGCCATCACGCGGTCGATCGACTCCTCGAGCGTGACCGCGGTGATGAGCTGCTGGCCCTGCCGGGCGGTGAGCAGCGCCGCCTCGTTGATGACGTTGGCGAGGTCGGCCCCGGTCATGCCGGGCGTCCGGCGGGCGATGACCATGAGGTCGACGTCGGGGGCGATCGGCTTGCCCTTGGCGTGCACCTCGAGCACGGCCTTGCGGCCGGCGAGGTCGGGCGGCCCGACCGGGATCTGACGGTCGAACCGGCCCGGGCGCAGCAGCGCCGGGTCGAGGATGTCGGGGCGGTTCGTCGCGGCGATGAGGATGACGCCGCCCTTGACGTCGAAGCCGTCCATCTCGACGAGCAGCTGGTTGAGGGTCTGCTCGCGCTCGTCGTGGCCACCGCCGAGGCCCGCTCCGCGGTGCCGGCCGACAGCGTCGATCTCGTCGACGAAGATGATCGCGGGGGCGTTGGTCTTGGCCTGCTCGAACAGGTCCCGGACGCGCGAGGCGCCGACGCCGACGAACATCTCGACGAAGTCCGAGCCGGAGATCGAGTAGAACGGCACGCCGGCCTCACCGGCGACGGCGCGCGCGAGCAGCGTCTTGCCGGTGCCGGGCGGGCCGTAGAGCAGCACGCCCTTGGGGATCTTGGCGCCGATCGCCTGGAACTTGGCGGGGTTCTCGAGGAACTCCTTGATCTCCTGCAGCTCCTCGATCGCCTCGTCGGCGCCGGCCACGTCGGAGAACGAGGTCTTGGGGGTGTCCTTGCTGACCAGGCGCGCCTTCGACTTGCCGAAGGACATGACCCGGTTGCCGCCGCCCTGCATCTGGTTCATGAACAGCAGCAGCAGGCCCACGATGATGATGAGCGGGAAGAACTCCTCGAGCAGCGAGATGAAGACGTTCGACTTGGTGATGTCGGTCTTGTACGACGTCTGCGCGGCGGGCGGCTGGCCGGTGTTGGCCTTCTGCACCTCGGCGACGATCGTCTGTCCGTACTGGTCCGGGTAGTCGGCCTGCTGCTTGGTGCCGCCCGTCTTGAGCGTGACCTGGACCTGCTGCTCCTTGTCGTTCAGCGTGACCTGGGCGACAGCGTTGCTCTGGATCTCGGTCTCGATGACCGAGAGGTTGACGTTCTTGTAGGTGGCGGACGAGCCGGCCACGTGCTCGACGAGGAAGGCAATCAGGACGAGCACGATCACACCGATGATCGGCCCGCGGTACCGCTTCATGTTCATCGCCCTCGGGCGCCGGGGAAGGCGTCCCGTCCTCCTCGCATCTGTGCCCGCTCGCCGGGGTGGAGGCCCGGCGACGCGTGGTCCCCTGCAGGCGTACGACTACCCCTGTCGGGGACGGCCAGCACTGCGCCAAGGCTAACACCGGGACGCCGGCAGGCACTCCCGCAGCGGGCGGTGCCAGCGAGCCTTCAGAGAGCGCCGGGCGCGTCCGGGTCGAACAGGCCCACGTACGGCAGCGCCCGGTGACGCTCGGCGACGTCGAGGCCGTACCCGACGACGAACTCCGGGCCGATGTCGAAGCCGACGTAGCGCACCGGGACGTCGACGTGCCGCGCCTCGGGCTTGCGCAGCAGCGTGAAGATGTCGAGCGAGGCCGGACCGCGGGCCGTCAGGTGGCGGACCAGCCACGAGAGCGTCAGCCCGGAGTCGATGATGTCCTCGACGAGCAGCACGTGCCGGCCGCCGATGTCGCGGTCGAGGTCCTTGAGGATGCGGACGACGCCGGAGCTCGAGGTGGCCGACCCGTACGAGCTGATCGCCATGAACTCGAGGCTGGTCGCGAGACGCAGCTCGCGCGCGAGGTCGGCGACGACCATGACCGCGCCCTTGAGGACGGCGACCAGGATCAGCTCCTCGCCGCCGTGGTCGGCCTCGATGTCCCGGGCGACCTCGGCGAGCCGGCGGCGGATGTCGCCGGCCGGCACCAGCACGCTGACGCCCGGCGGGCACTCGCCGGGCGCCGTCGCCGGGATCGAGCTGGGCAGCCGCATGGCCGCGGAGGTGCCGTGCGGGTCGGCGGTCACGCCGGCCCCGCAGCGCTCTCGGCGACGGGCACGACGGCGATCCTGCCAGAGCGGCGGACGGCCCCGACGCCGCCCGGCAGCGCCACCGGTCCCTGCCCGTGCCACCGGGTCACGAGCGCGTCGAGCGCGTCGACGTGCGCCGCGGTCAGCCCGGGTACGAGCCGGTGCAGCAGCCGGCCGCGCAGCGCGGGCGGGAGCGCGGCGAGGACGGCGACGTCGCAGGGGTCGGTCACCTCGTCGGCGAGCCGGTCGAGCAGGTCGGCGTCGTCGCGCAGCAGCCGGGCGCTGGTGGCCAGCGACGTGGCCAGGGCCGCGGTGTCGCGGCCGAGGGCGTCGGCCAGCGTGCCCATCGCGGCCCGCACCCGGTTGCGCGCGAAGGCCGGGTCGCTGTTCGCCGGGTCCGCGTACGGCGTCAGCCCCTGCGCGGCGCAGGCCCGGACCGTGCTCGTCCGGTCGAGGCCGAGCAGCGGCCGCCGGTAGTGGCCGCGTACGGGCGCCATCCCCGCGAGGCTGCGCGCACCCGAGCCCCGGGCGAGCGCCAGCAGCACGGTCTCGGCCTGGTCGTCGCGGGTGTGGCCGAGCAGGACCGCCGCCAGGCCGCGCTCGCCGGCCGCGGCGTCGAGCGCGGCGTAGCGGGCGGTGCGGGCGGCGGCCTCCTCGCGCGGCGCGGCGCCGTCGAGCACGACGGCGTCCGCGCCGAGCCCGCGGGCGGCCTCGGCCGCGGTCTCGCAGACGGCGCGGCTGCCGGCGTACCAGGTCTGGTCGACGACGAGGGCGACGACGGCCGGCCGCTCGAAGGCGGCGGCGGCCAGCAGCGCGAGCGAGTCGGGGCCGCCGGAGAGGGCCACCCCGACCGGCGCCGACGGGTCGAGGTCGGCCAGCGACCGGCGTACGGCGAGCCGGCATGCGGCGACGGCCGGGTCCGGCCCCGTCATCTCAGGCGACTCGGGCAAGCCAGTCGGCCGGCGCCTCGAGCTCGGCCTTGCTGGGCAGCGCCGCGGGGCTCGTCCAGACCTGGGCGACCGCCGCGGCGCCACCCTGCTCCTGGACGGCGCGGAAGAAGGCGCCGCCGACCCGGTACTGCGCGAGCTTGGCGTCGAGCCCCAGCAGCTTGCGCAGGACGACCTGCACCGGCGAGCCGGTCCGGCGGCGACGCTCCTCGAACCGGCCGCGGATGACCTCGACCGAGGGGACGACCTGCGGCCCGACCGCGTCCATGACGAAGTCGGCGTGACCTTCCAGCACCGTCATCAGCGACTGCGCCTGCGCGGCGACCGCACGCTGCTCGGGGGTCTGCAGCACCGAGAGCAGACCGCCCGGCCGCTCGCCGCCGGACCGGATCTCGCCGACCGCCGCCTTGAGGCGGGCCAGCAGCTGCTGCGGGTCGAGGTCGGCGCCGGCGGCGAGCTGGTCGACCAGGCCGGTGAGGTACGGGCGCAGCCACGGCACCCCGGTGAACTGCAGGTGGTGGGTCTGCTCGTGCAGCGCGACCCACATCCGGAAGTCGGCCGGGTCGACCTCGAGCCGGCGCTCGACCTCGACGATGTTCGGGGCGACGAGCGAGAGCCGGCCGTCGCCGTCCGCGGCGGGCAGGAACACCTCGTACTGGCCGAGGACCTTGCTCGACAGGAAGGCGAGCACGCCGGCGAGCTCGGTCGCAGTGACCTTGCTGCCGACGGCGGCCGCGAGGGTGCCGACCGCCGGCTTGCCGGACCGTTCCGAGCGGCGGGTGGCGATCTGCTCGAGGACCGGGCCGAGCACCGCTCGCATGCCGGCGACGTTCTGCGCGGCCCACTGCGCCCGGTCGACGACGACCTCGGAGGTGCGCAGCTCCGGGTCGGCGACCAGCCCCGTGTACGCGGCGACGTGGCCGAGGGCCGTCGGCGCAGCCGACCGGAGCGACCCGACGACCTCGGCCGCCTCGGTCAGGCTGAGCGACGGGCCGGGGCGGGCCAGCCTGCCGGCGGTCCGCGCGGCGAGGTCCCAGTCGACGAGGTCCGTCATCGCCCGAGCCTGTCACGGCGTGTCAGGCGGGCGCCATGTCAGAGCGGTACGAGCGCCGCCGCGAGCGCGTCGAGCGCTGCCTCGCTCGGGGCGAGGCCCTGCGCGTCGTTCGTGACGAACACGAACGCGAGCTGCCGGCCGCTGCGGTCGACGACCGTCCCTGCGACGGCCGTGACCCCGGCGATGTTGCCGGTCTTCGCGCGGACGACGCCCGCTGCGGCCGTACCGGCCGGGCCGAGGTCGCGACCGGTCAGCGTGCCGGAGAACGCGGCCACCGGCAGACCCTCGAGGATCGGGCGCCAGGCGGGCTTCGTGGTCGCGGCCTCTCGCAGCACGTCGGCGAGGACAGCGGGCGGGACGCGGTCCTCGCGCGAGAGCCCGCTCGCGTCGGCCAGCGACAGCCCCGCCAGCGGGAGGCCGTCCTTGCGCAGCTGCGCGGTGATCGCCGCGGCCGCCCCGGCGAAGGTCGGCTGACCTCCGGTCGCCAGCGCGAGCTGCCGGCCGAAGGACTCCGCCGCGTCGTTGTCGGAGTCCTGCAGCATCTCCTGCACGCCGACGTCGAGGGTCGGCCCGGTCGCGCTCGCCAGCACGGTCGTCCCGGCCGGCGTCGTGCCCTCCCGGGCCGTCCCCGTCACCGCGATCCCGTGCCGGGCGAGCGCGCTCACGAGGTCGGCTGCCGCCTGCAGCGTCGGGTCCTCGCTGCGGGCCGCGACCCCTGGCATCGCGCCGCGGTCCACCTCGAGGCCGGACACCGGCGCGACCGAGCCCTCGGTCACGTAGGTGGACTTCCAGCCGGGGGCGGTGGCCGCACCGAGGAAGAAGGAGCCGTCACCGACCACCGAGCCCTGCACCCGGCGCACGCCCTTCGCGCGGAGGGCCGCCGCCAGCTCGTCCAGCCCCGCGACCGCCGGCCAGCCGCTGGAGGTGGTGGCCGACAGCAGGACGTCGCCGTCGCCCCGGAGGTAGAGGTCGCCGGCCAGCACGCCGCCGCTGATCTTCCCCGTGGTGCGGAGCGTCGTCACCTCGGTGTGCGCGGGGCCGAGCACGTCGAGCGCCGCGGCGGAGACCAGCAGCTTCTGGGTGCTCGCGACCAGCACCGGGGTCTGCGGCGCGCGCGACCACAGGACTGCACCGGACGGCACGTCGAGCACCTCGCCGACGAGGTCGCCGCCCAGCGCGGCGCTGGTCGACGGCGCGCCGAGCCCAGTCGTCACGGAGTCGGCGGTGGGCACCGCGCCGCTCGCGGGCAGCGGCGCGAGCACCGGCTGCGGTGCCCGCGCGGCGGCCACGGCGACGCCGGTCAGGCCCGCCGCGAGGGCCACCACGGCCACGGCGGTGGTCGCGGGGCGAAGGGGACGCATGGCGTCTGCGACACTACGGCCGTGGAGTTCGACGTCACCATCGAGATCCCCAAGGGCCATCGCAACAAGTACGAGATGGACCACACCAAGAACCGCATCCGGCTGGACCGGATGCTGTTCACCTCGACGCGCTATCCGGCCGACTACGGCTACGTCGACGAGACCCTCGGCGAGGACGGCGACCCGCTCGACGCGCTCGTCCTGGTCGACGAGCCGACCTTCCCCGGTTGCCTGATCCGCTGCCGCGCGATCGGCATGTTCCGGATGACCGACGAGAAGGGCGGCGACGACAAGCTGCTCTGCGTCCCGGCCAACGACCCGCGCAACGAGCACCTGCAGGACATCCGGCACGTGCCCGAGTTCGACCGGCTGGAGATCCAGCACTTCTTCGAGGTCTACAAGATGCTCGAGCCCGGCAAGTCCGTCGAGGGTGCCGACTGGGTCGGCCGCACCGACGCCGAGGCCGAGATCGAGCGGTCCTACAAGCGGCTCATCGACGCCGGCGGGGTCTACGAGCACTAGCGGCCGCTAGGAGCTCCTCAGGTACGCCGGCGCCGCCGGCAGGTGGAACCACTGCTCGAGGGTCTGCACGCCGGTGGCGTGCATCGCCGTCGCGAGCTGGACGCCGACGTAGCGGATGTGCCAGGGCTCGTACTCGTACCCGGTGATGCCCTGCAGGCCCTGCGGGTAGCGCACGATGAAGCCGTACCGGTAGGCGTTGGCCGCGACCCAGCGGCCGTCCGGCGTGGTGCCGAAGCAGGTCGCGATCTCGCAGCCGTCACCGCCGACGTCGACCGCCCAGCCGGTCTGGTGCTCGCTGTAGCCCGGGCGGGCGCTGCCGATGTCGGCCTCCGACTGCCCCAGCGAGGCCACCACGTTGTCGTGGACGCTGACCTGGTAGGTGTACGAGCGGTAGCCGCTGTCGGCGTGGATCGACAGCCCGTCCGCCGCGGCGCTGGCGAAGAGCGAGAGCAGCGCCGCGGCAGCCGGCGCCCGCAGGTACTGACCGTCGCCCACCGAGGTCAGGTCCGGCGGGACGTACGTCCTCGGGTCCAGCGGCCGGGCCTTGTTGACCACCACCCAGATGCTGGTGGGGTCCGTCAGCGAGTGCTGCGGCGCCGTCGGGCTCGGCGTCGGCGCCGGGCGCTGCGTCGGGCTGGTCCCCGTGCCGGGCGCCGGGCTGGTGGGCGGCGGCGCGGTGGTGGCGGCGGCCGGGGACGGCGCGACCACGGCCGCGGTCGGGGTGCTCCCGCCGCCGAGCGTGAGCGGCAGGACGACCGCGGAGACCAGGCCGGCGGCGGTGATCCCGACGACGATGCGCCCTCGCCGGGTCAGGTGCAGCACGCGACCACCCTTCCCCATGCGGCGGCCGTCCGCGCCCTGACGCGCGGCTCCGGACGGGGCCGGTGCGGTCCGCGATGCGGACGGAGCATGCGGGTCAGTGGCGTACGCCCCTTCGGGTTAGACCGTCCTACCCCTGGCGATAGGCGCCGGGGTGTGTCACCGTGCGCCGGAGGTCCGCGCTCGTGCCCGCTGCACACGAGCGCGGACCTCCCTCACGTGCTGCGCGGCGCGGCTCCCGGGAGCTGTCGTACCTGCTGCCTACGGTCGCGGACATGCGGCTGCTGCACACCTCCGACTGGCACCTGGGCCGGTCACTGCACCGCGCCGACCAGGCGCCGGCGCAGGAGGCGTTCGTCGACCACCTGGTCGATGTCGTGCGCGCCGAGGGTGTCGACGTCGTCGCCGTGGCCGGCGACGTGTTCGACCGGGCCATCCCGCCCCTCGTCGCGGTCGCGCTCTACTCCTCGGCCCTGCTGCGGCTGCGCGACGCCGGCGCACGGGTCGTGGTCAGCAGCGGCAACCACGACTCCGCGGCGCGGCTCGGCGTCAACAGTGCGCTCATCGACGCCTCCGGCGTCCACGTCCGCACCCGCGTGGCCCGTCTCGCCGCCCCGGTCGTCGTCGACGACGCGCACGGCCCGGTCGCGATCTACGCGATCCCCTACCTCGAGCCGCAGACCGTCGCGGGCGAGCTCGGCGTCGCGGCCAGCCACGCGGCGGTCCTCGGCGAGGCGACGGCGCGGGCCGCGGCCGATCTGCGGGCCCGCGGCGGGCGCGGCATCGCGGTCGCCCACGGCTGGGTCACCGGCGGCGAGCCGTCCGAGTCCGAGCGCGACATCGCGGTGGGCGGCGTCGGGTCGGTGCCCGCGTCGCTGTTCGACGGCTTCGCCTACACGGCGCTCGGCCACCTCCACCGGCCGCAGCAGGTGGGCGAGGCGCTGCGCTACAGCGGCTCGCCGCTGCCGTACTCGTTCTCCGAGGCCGGGCAGGTCAAGGGCTCGCTGCTCGTCGACCTCGACGCGCGGGGGCTCGCCTCGGTCGAGACGGTCGCCGCCCCGCTGCACCGCGCGCTCGCGACCCTGCGCGGGCCGCTCGAGGAGCTGCTGACGTCGGCAGCGCACGCCGCCGCGGAAGGCGCCTACGTCGCCGCGGTGCTGACCGACGCCGTGGTCCCACCGGGCGCGATGGACCGGCTGCGGCGGCGCTTCCCGCACGTGCTGCAGCTGCGGCACGAGCCCGCAGCGGTCGCCGCCGACGACCGTTCCTACGCCGCCCGCCTCGCCGGCCGGTCCGACCGCGAGGTCGCGGCCGACTTCGTCGCGCACGTCCGCGGCACCGGGCCCACCCCGGGCGAGCGGTCGCTGCTCGAGGACGCCTTCACCGGCGTACGGCTGGGCGAGCTCGAGGACGTCCCCGACGTCGAGGTCGCCTGATGCGGCCGCACCACCTGCGGCTGACCGCCTTCGGGCCGTTCGCGGGCACCGTCGAGGCCGACCTCGACGCGCTCGCCGCCGGCGGGCTGTTCCTGCTGCAGGGGCCGACCGGGGCGGGCAAGACCACGCTGCTCGACGCGATCTGCTTCGCGCTGTTCGGGTCGGTGCCCGGTGAGCGGGGTGTCCGACGGCTGCGCTCCGACCACGCCGAGCCGGGCGTGCGGTGCGAGGTGGCCCTCGAGGTGACCGTCGCCGGTCGCCGACTGCGGGTGACCCGAGCGCCGGCGCACGAGCGGCCCAAGAAGCGCGGCTCCGGCACCGCGACCGATCCGGGGCAGCTCCGGGTCGAGGAGCTGGCCGGCGGCAGGTGGACCACGTGGTCGACCCGGCCCGACGAGGCCGGTGAGCTGCTGGCCGCTCTGGTCGGCATGAGCGCCGAACAGTTCACGCAGGTGGTGCTGCTGCCGCAGGGCGACTTCGCCCGCTTCCTGCACGCCGGCGCGACCGAGCGGGGAGCGCTGCTCGAGCGGCTGTTCGGGACCGCCCGCTTCGCCGGGGTCGAGGAGTGGCTGGCCGAGCGTCGTACCGGTCTCGCCGAGCAGGTCACGCGCGGGTCGCACGGGCTCGCGGCCGTCGCCGCCCGCGTCGCGCAGGAGGCCGGCGTCGAGCCGCCCGAGCACCCCGATCCCGCCTGGTACGACGCGACCCTCGCCGACCTCGACGCCCGGCGGGTGCTGCTCGAGGCCGATGCCGTGGCCGCGGCCGCCGCTGCGGAGGCCGCCGAGGAGGCCCACCGGACCGAGCTCGCCCGCGCCGAGCGACAGGTCCGGCGGGCCGAGGCGCTGGGCGCCCTCGAGGCGCTCACCGCCGGAGCCGAGGCGGCCGCGGAGGGACGGCAGCTGCTCGGGGCCGCCCGCCGCGCCGCGCCACTCCTGCCGCTGCTGCAGCGCGCCGACCGCACGGCCGCGGCCGTCGTGACCGGCGCCGCCGACCCGGTCGCGCTTCGAACCGCGGCCGACGTTGCCCGGCGGAGGCTCGGCGGCCTGGAGGGGCTGGTGCCGCAGGCCGACCGGCTCGGACAGCTTGAGACGGCCGCCGCGGCGGCGAGCACCGCACGCGGCGCGGCGGCGCGGCGGGTGGCCGAGCTCGAGACGGAGCAGCAGGAGCTGCCGGCGCAGCTGGCCGCGGCGGTCGCGGCCCGCGACGATGCCGACGCCGCCGGGCGGGCGGTGCCGGCGGC
>CAJCIY010000347.1 GCA_903970495.1 Candidatus Melainabacteria bacterium
GGTCACAGCCCGGTCAACGCCCGATCGACGACCCGGTCACCGTGCGATCGCCTGCTCCACGGCCAGCGCGAGGAGCGCCTGCCCGCCGACGCTCGGGTGCACGCCGCACCCGCCGGTGGTCAGGGTGGTGAGCAGCCCTGCGGTGCAGCTGTTCCCGCCGACCTGGGCCGCCGCCTTCTCGAAGGTGCCGTACCCGTCGGCGACCGTGACACCGAACGGCTTCGCGGCCGAGTCCATCGCCTGGTTCAGCCCGAGGCTGCTCGCGTTGTCGGCGGCCGAGGAGTAGTCGAGCGAGTAGTAGTTCACGATCACGATCTGGCCCTTGTAGCGGGCCTCGTCCCGTACGACGGTCAGGATCGTCGTCACGTTCGCCTTCACCTGCTTGAGCACCGCCGGCAGCTCGGACGCGCAGCCGTCCTTCGTGGTCTCCTCGCACAGGAACCCGTCGTTGGCGCCGATCATCAGCGTCACCAGCCGGGTGTCCGGGTGACCCTTGAGGTAGCGCAGCGCATAGCTCAGCTGCGTGCCCCGGTACGACACGTGCAGCGGGTACGACGTCCGGTAGCCCGGACCGCCGCCCGGGCTGTTCTCGCAGCCGTTGCTCTGCACCGGCGCGGTCAGGAAGCTGGCGGAGGTCTCGCCCGGGCAGGCGGCGTTGGCCACCTGCACGCCGAGCGCGTCGGCGACGTCCTCGGGGTAGCCGACGAAGCTGGCGGCGTCGGGGTAGTCGGGGGTGGGCAGGTTGGCCGCCTCGCGGTAGCCGAACGACACGGAGTCGCCGAGCGCGAGGTAGTCCGACCCGGCGGTCACGGGCCGGGGCCGGGCCCGGCCGCCGGCCTGGGCAGCACCCACGAACGCCCCGCCGAGCAGGGTTCCCACGGCCAGGGCGGAGATCACGATCTGACGGACGCGACGACGGCTCATCTGCTGCACCTCGGGGGTGTGGCGCCGACCGGACCTCGACGTCCGGCTGTGACGCGGCTCACACCCTGGCCTCACCGCCCTCCCGACCGCAACCGGAGGTCATCCGTCGACGGCCCGGAGGCACCGAGGCGGGCTCTGCGGCTGTCCGACCGCGACCGGTCGGCGCGACGAGGCCCTTACGGGCGCCGCATCGGTCACGTCCGGGACCGGCTCGGCGTCGGGACGATCCCGTACGTCACCCACCCGGTCGGCGTGTCCGGATCACCGGACGAGGGCGGTCTCCGCTGCCCGGGCAGCCGCGACGACGCGCCGGTTCGGGTCGTCGTGCAGGGCGGCGAGCGCCGGGAGCGCCGCATCGACGTCGTGGGCGCCGGCGACCTTGGCCGCCATCTCGCGCACCCGCCAGTGGTGGTCGCCGAGCGCGGCGACCACGGCCCCGCTCGCGCGGTCGTCCCAGCACCAGCGGAGCCCGCGCAGCGCCCAGACGCGCGGCCAGTACTCGCCCTCACCGCCGCTCATCATCCAGTCGGCGTTCGCACCACCGAGCACCCGCGACAGCTCGACGTCGTCCTCCAGCGCTGCGCCGGCCAGCAGCGCCAGACAGCCGTCGACGACCCGGTCGGCGCCGTGGCTCGCCGCGTACGCCGTGATCACCGTCCGCGGCGTCACCGGACCGCCCGCTGCTGCACGCGCCGGCGACCGCCGGGACGGCGCCGAGTGTGACGAGAACGGGGCGCCGGACCGCTCGACGGCCCGTTTCCGTCACTCTCGGCGCGCAACGGGGCCCGGAGGTCGGTCCCGGGGCCACGCCGGCCGGGGGTCATGCGGTCGCCGCGGCGTACACCAGCTTGCGGGCGACCCCCGTCTCGTCGGCGACGGCTGTCACGGCGTCGCGCCGCGACAGCCCGTCGGCGACGAGCGCGTCGACCAGCGTCCGCAGCTCGGCGCCATCGGCTTCGACCGCCGCACGGGGCGGAGCGCCGGCGACGACGACCGTGATCTCGCCCCGCAGCTCCCGCTCCGCCGCGACCGCCGCGATCTCCCCCGCCGGACCGCGCAGCACCTCCTCGTACGTCTTCGTCAGCTCGCGGCACACCGCGACCTGCCGCTCGGGGCCGAAGGCCGCGGCGAGGTCGGCGAGCATCGCCGCGATGCGGTGCGGCGCCTCGAGCAGCACGATCGTCCGGGGCTCGGCGACCAGCGCGTCGAGCTGCCGCCGTCGCTCGGCCCCGCGCCGCGAGAGGAACCCCTCCACCACGAACCGGTCGCTCGGCAGCCCCGACACCGCGAGGGCGGCCGTCACCGACGACGGGCCCGGGACGACCGAGACCAGGATGTCGGCGTCGAGGGCCGCGCGTACCAGGAGGTATCCCGGGTCCGACACCCCCGGCATGCCGGCGTCGGTGACCAGCGCGACCGTGGCACCGGCCGACAGCGCCGCGAGCAGGTCGGGCAGCCGGGCAGCCTCGTTGCCGGCGAAGTACGACACCACCCGGCCCGGCACCGCGACGTCCAGCCGCCGCGCGAGCGCGCGGAGCCGGCGGGTGTCCTCGGCCGCCACGACGTCGGCCGCGGCCAGCGTCGCGACCAGCCGCGGCGAGGCGTCGTCGACGTCGCCGATCGGGGTCCCGCACAGGATCAGGGGCACGCCCCATCCTCGCGCGTCAGAGGCACTGCGGCACCTAGGGTGTCCCCGTGACCGCGACCGCCGTGCGCGCGCCGGCACCGGCCGGCCGGCCCGAGACCTCCTGGCACGAGCGGCTCGTCACCCCGCTGCCGACCGACCGGGTACGCGGCTGGGTCGTGACCCTGCTGGTGTCGGGCTTCGCCGCGTACATGCGGTTCCACGCGCTCGGGAAGCTGCTGTGGGTCACCAGCCCGATCAACCCGAAGGTGAGCGGCTACCTCACCGGGACCTACCTCGACTCCGGTGGCTGCGTCCGCTACTACCAGGACATCTTCGACGAGACCTACTACCACCACGACTCGCTGAGCCTGCTGCACCACGGCGTCGAGGCGAACTGCCAGAACACGGCCGCCGGTCTCGTCGTCCACCCGCCGCTCGGGAAGTGGACGATCGCGGCCGGCATCAAGCTGTTCGGCGACACCCCGTTCGGCTGGCGCTTCTCCGCGGCGCTCTGCGGCACCCTCGCGGTGCTGGTCATGGTGCGGCTCGCCCGCCGGATGTTCGGCTCGACGCTGCTCGGCGCGTTCGCCGGGCTGCTGCTGGCCATGGACGGCCTGGAGTTCGTGCAGAGCCGGGTGGGGATCCTCGACATCTTCCTGATGTTCTACGAGCTGGTCGCCCTGGCCTGCCTGGTGCTCGACCGCGACTGGGGCCACCGGCGGATGGCCCGGCAGCTCGACCGCGGCGTCGACGGCGGCTGGGCCGGGCCGCGGCTGGGCTTCCGGCCCTGGCGGGTGCTGACCGCCGTCTTCCTGGGCTGCGCCCTCGCGGTCAAGTGGGACGGCCTGTACGTCATCCCGGCCTTCGCCGCGCTCGCCTTCGCCTGGGACGTCGGCCTGCGGCGCAGCGCGCAGGTCGCCTCGCCCGTACACGCCACCCTCCGCAAGGACTGGCTCGGCTGGGTGCCGATCTACCTCGGCGTGCCGACCGCGGTCTACACCGCGAGCTGGACGGGCTGGTTCCTCGCGTCCAACGCCTGGGCCTGGGACCGCAGCAACTACCAGGCCCAGCCGAGCGGGGTCACCGTCAACCGCAGCGGGTTCTTCGGCTCCATCGGCAACTGGCTGAGCTACCAGTGCGATGCCTACAACTTCCACAAGAACCTGACCGACAACCAGCACGTCAGCGGCGGCGTCGCCGTACCGATCCTGAACTACTGCAAGGACGGCGTCAGCTTCGTCGACCCCGGCAAGCTTCACCCGTACCTGTCCAAGCCCTGGTCGTGGTTCTTCCTCTCGCGGCCGGTCGCGTTCTACTACCAGGCGCCGCCGCAGGGCCAGGCCGGCTGCCACACCTCCACCGCGGCCGGCGGCTGCTCGGCCGAGATCCTCGACATCGGCACGCCCGCGATCTGGTGGGCGGCGATCCCGGCGTTCGTCGTCGTCATCGGCATCTGGTTCGCCCGCCGCGACTGGCGCGCGGCGATGATCCTGGTCCTGTTCGCGGCGACGTTCTTCCCGTGGATCGCGTACGAGTCGCGGCAGATGTTCTTCTTCTACGCGATCACCTGCCTCCCGTTCATCGTGCTGGCGCTGACGATGGTCGCGGGACTCGCGCTCGGCCCACCGGGCGCGACCAGGGAGCGGCGCGCCTGGGGCGCGGCGGCCGTCGGGCTCTACCTGTTGCTCGTGGCCGCGAACTTCTTCTTCTTCCTGCCGATCTTCACCGGGGAGACCCTCTCGACCGCGCACTGGCACTGGCGGATCTGGTTCCCCGGCTGGGTCTAGCGCGGCCGGGCACCGTGTGATGATCGTCCGATGGCGGGCCACATCACCGAGGGCGGTCACCACCCTGCGGTCGAGGAGTACCTCGAGACGATCTACCACCTCGAGGAGTCCGCCGTCCCGGCGATGCGGGCCCGGCTGGTCGAGCGGCTGCGGGTGTCCGCGCCGGCCGTCAGCGAGCAGGTCAAGCGCCTCGAGCGCGAGGGGTACGTCACCCTCGAGGCCGACCGCACCCTCGCGCTGACCGACGAGGGGCGCACGTACGCGACCGACGTCGTCCGCCGTCACCGCCTCGCCGAGCGCCTCCTGGTCGACGTGCTCGGCCTGCCGTGGCACCAGGTGCACGAGGAGGCGGGTCGGCTCGAGCACGCGATCTCGCCGGTGCTCGAGGCCCGGCTGGTCGCGATCCTCGACGACCCCGCGACCTGCCCGCACGGCAACCCGATCCCGGGCAGCGGCCGCGTCCCGGACGCCCGGCCGCTCCGGTCGCTGACCGCGCTCGACGTCGGCGAGCAGGCTGTCGTCGTCCGCATCGAGGAGGAGCTGCAGGCCGACCACGAGAAGCTGGTGGCGCTCGAGGAGGCGGGGGTGCTCCCCGGGACGACGGTCACCGTGAAGACCTCCTCGCGCGACGCGATCGAGGTCGAGGCCGGGAAGGGCTCGGTGTCCTTCACCCCCGCCGAGGCCGAGGCGCTGCGGGTCACCGACGTCGCCTGAGCCGCGCCGCGGTCAGTGGCCGGCGGACGCGGCCGGGAAGGTCCGGGTGATCGTCAGCGCCGTCTGCGTCGCCGAGGTGCCGCCGAAGAAGACGTCCGTCCCCTGCTTCCACCGCGCGATGGAAGCCTCGGTGTCCTGGTCGATCTGCGCGGCGACGGGCGCGTAGACGTCGGCGACGCTGTGGTCGCCGCCGACGGTCCCGTCGCCGGCCGCGAACGACACCGTCGTGCGGTTGGGCAGGTCCGGGTTGTCGACACCGGACAGCTGCGGCACCACGTCCTGGGTGTTCTGCAGCGACAGCTCCTGCACCGAGTCCGGCACCGTCATCGTGGCCACCGGGCTCCCCGCCGTGGCGACGTGGGTGACGTCGTACCCGTCGGCGGACAGCCGGGCGGCGAGCTGCGTGGCGATCATGCCGCCCTGCGAGTGTCCGAGGGTCATGATCGGCGTGCTCTTCGTGATGTCGGGGTCGGACTCGATGCTCTGCACGACGCCGTCGAGGTACGTCGTCTCCGCGGCCGACATCGAGCGGAGGTTCGTCGAGAGGTCGTAGGGCGTCGTGTACTGCTGCAGCGGCACCAGGTTCCAGTGGTCGAACTGGGTGCCGGGAAGCTCGATCACGACGCCTTGACCGTTCGGGCCGGCCACCTTGTCGACGAGCACCTGCTGGCTGTTGCCCTCCTCGGCGCCGAGCTCGGCGAACAGCGAGCCCAGACCGGTCGGCGGGGTCACGGCGTAGGCCGGGTCGGCCACGACGTGGGGCGACCCGTCGGGGTAGAGCAGCCCGGCGAGGCCGGCGGCCTCGGGCACCGTCGTCGGGAAGAACGGCGGCAGCCCGAGGAGCTTGCGCAGCAGCGGCGCCATCGGGCCGGAGACGTTCTCGATGGAGGCGTCGATCACCCCCGGGGCCATGTTCACGATGTCCCGGGTGAGCCAGGGGTGGCTGGTCAGGAACTGCTGCGCGTCGGCAGCGGCGTCGCGTCCCTGCAGCTTCTCGTCGGCGAGCCAGGCGGCGATCCCGGCGGCTCCCGCCGCGCCGACGGCCAGCGGGTGGGAGCCGACGACCTCGCCGGCGGCGTACTGCAGCGACGAGGCCATGCTGGCCAGCGCCGCGTCCTTCGCCTGGTAGGCCAGCACCGTCCCGCGGGTCGTGAGCGCGTGCGCCCCGATGCCCGTCGCGGTCAGCGTCAGCCCGTTCGGGCCGTCGAGGGCGTAGGCGAGCGCCCCCTCGAAGCGCGCCGCGCCGCCGGGGTCGAGCGCGGCACCCGCGACGACGTTCGGGTCCGCGAGCATCGCCTGCAGCGACGCCGCGAGCTCCAGCAGCCTGCCGGACAGCGCGGTCAGCTGCTGCGCCTCGGTCGTGATGTCGGCGTAGGAGGCGGTCAGGCCGCCGACTCCGCCGGTCACCGACAGCGGGACCGTCATCCGATCGCCCCCACCAGGAGCGGGGCGAGCTGGGCAGGCAGCTGCCCCGGCGCGACCGGAGCGATGCGGACCGGCCGGCGGTCGGTGCCGTCGGGCACCGCGACGACCGACACCCAGCCGCGGGGCAGCCGGTACCAGAGCAGCGAGCCGACGGGTGTCGCGCCGGCGCGGGGGTGACCGGTGACGAGGACCTGCAGGGTCTGCTGCGCCTGCTCGGCGACGCGTGCGGCGACCAGCAGCTGGCCGGTCGGCGTCCCGGTCGCCTCGGCGAGCGCGGTGAGGTCCGCGCCCTCGCGGGGGACCTGGGAGAGCGCGGCCAGCGGGACGACGGTCGGTGGCAGGTCACCGACACCCGGGCCGGTCGGGAGGGCGGACACCAGCCGCGTCAGCTCGCCGGGCAGGGCGGTCGGCACCGCGGCGACGACCTCGAGCAACGGGCTGTCGTCGCGTTGCAGCAGCGCGAGCAGCGTGCGCTCGCCGAGGACGTACCAGGCGCGCCAGCTGCGCCCGGGAGACACCGCACCGCTCACCGGTGCCACCGTCAGCTCCACGACCGCGACCGGGGCCGCACCTGCTTCCAGGCCGGCGGCGAGGTCGGGGGCGAGCACCGCCTCGGCGTCGCACCCGCCGCCCTGCTCGAGCAGCGCGAGGGCGAGCGGCCGGGTGTCGTCGTCGAGCTCGGGCCCGACGCCGGCGGGCAGCGCGACGCCCACCCGCTCCGCGGCGGCCACGAGCGCGGCGCCGGCCAGGAGCCACCGGCGGGTGGCCGGCGCCGTCGTCGTCACAGCGAGAACCCGCTGCCGAAGGCCAGGTTGCCGAGGTCGAGCCAGTCCTTGCTGCCCGGGGCGGGCGGGTTGTCCGGCGACCACGGCCAGCTCTGCCACGGCGGCGAGGCCGCGCCGCCGGAGCTGCCGTCCACCACCCCGAGGACGAAGTGCTCCACGCCGCCGGCGGCCTGCTGCACGCTGCCCACGACGCTGGACGCGCCGCTCTCCAGGGCGCTAAGAGCGCCCTCGAAGTACTGCGTGACGGCCCGCTCGGCGGTGGCGATCTCGGCCTGCACGGCGGCGACGCGGGCCGCGTACGCCTGCAGGTCCTCCGCCGCCTCGTCCAGCCGCGTGGCGATCACCTGGAGGGCGCTCGCGACGGCCTGGACGTGCTCGCGGTGGCTGTCGGCGGCGGCGCCCTGCCACTGCGTGGCCTCGGCCTCCGCGACGGCGCCCCGGGCGTCCGAGCGGACGGTGTCGGCGCTGGTCACGATGGTGGCCGCCAGCTGACGAAGCGCAGCGGGATCTCCGTACACGGTCCTCCTCGAACGCGGGCTCCTCGCCATCGTCCCGGGGGGACGAAACCGGCGCAAGGGACGTCCCCCGCATGCGCGTCGGCCCCCGTCCCAGGTGGGACGGGGGCCGACGGGCCGTGCGGGTGCTGCGGGGCGATCAGGCTCCCTGGAGCTTGGCCATCTCCGCAGCCACCATGGCCTCGTGCTCCTGCTCGGCACGCTTGGCCTTGCGGGGCGACCAGTAGCCGGCCATCAGGAACACCAGCGGGATGAAGACGACCTCGCCACCGACCCCGATGAAGAAGTACGTCCGCCACTGCTTCGGGGAGTCGGCCGAGGCCTTGATCACCGAGGCGGCGTTCTTCGTGAGGTAGGCGGTGACGCTCGGCGGCACCGCGGCGAGGGCCTTGAGCTGAGCCGTCGCGGTGACGACCTTCGGCGCCTCGGACGCGTAGCTGGCCAGCGTTGCCGGCGGGATGGCCGCCAGCTTCGTCAGCACCGCCGTGCCGGCCGTCAGCTGCGCGCTGTTGGCCTGGACCACGAGCAGGTCCGCCGTCGGGATGGTGGCGAGCTGCTGCAGGTCCGCCGTGGCGGTCGCGACGCTGACGTGCAGCTTCGCGACGACCTCGCCGACCGCCTTGGCACCCGCAGCGGCGTCGGCCGGGTTGGCCAGCAGCGCCGTCGCCGTGGCCGTGTCGAGCGCGGCACCGGCCGCGAGCGCCTGCGGCTTGGTCGCCTCGAGCGTCGCCACCGTGGTGGTGTCGGCGAGCGAGACACCGCTCACCTCCGACAGCGCCTTGACGGCCGCCGCCTGGTACGCCGCCGAGGTCTTCGGCTCGGTGGCGAGCGCCTGCGCCGTCGCCGAGTCGATCTTGGCCGCGGCGGTCAGCGTCGCCGCGTTGGCGGCGATGCCGGCGACGTCCGCCACCGGGACGCCGCTGATCTGCGACACCGCGGTGGCGCCGGCGACCGCGTTGGTCGGGTCGGCCGTCAGCTCGGCGAGGACCGCCGGCTGGACCTTGGCGGCCGTCGCGAGCTGCGGCGCGTACTTGGCGGCGTCGGCCTGGACCGTCGGGCCCTTGTCGACCAGCGTCGAGACCGTGTTGACCACGTGCGGCACGAACACGATGACCACGGCGATGACGACGCGGATGACCAGACCCCACACGGCGAGCCCGGTCGCGGTGAGGGCCGGGTTGCGGCGCTCGACGGTCTCGGTGAACGACGCCATCCACGGCGCGAACGCGATGCCGAGGCAGACCGACATCCCGATGAGCAGCAGCACGAAGTCGCCGTGCGTCGTCAGGTTGCCGGGCTTGTTGTGCGTGGCGTCGATGGCGAAGATCGTCGTGAACGCGATGGCGCCCAGCGCGCCGACGATCATGAAGGGCTTCCGGACGCCGACGATGTCCGAGACGATGCCGACGATGAGCAGCGCGCCGGCGTCGCAGGCCCAGAAGTAGTTGCCCAGCCCGTTGGCGGTTGACTGGCTGTAGCCGAAGACGGTCTCGAAGAAGATCGGGAAGAAGCCGACGGCGATGTAGTAGATGATCAGGAACACGCTGATCGCGAAGGCCGAACCGACGATGTCGACCTTCAGCATCTGCCGGAACGGCCGCTTGAGCGACTCCTCGATGTCCAGGCCCTTGGCCCGCATCTCGATGAGGGCGCGGTCCTTCTGCGACACCATCAGCTGGTCGCGCAGGTTGGGGGCGAGCTCGCGCAGGCCCACCAGCGCCACCAGGAACACGACGAGACCGACGACGCCGGCCAGGCCGTACTGCCACTGCCAGGTGTGGCTGCTGGTGTTGGTCACGATGACCGAGACCACGAGCGAGCCGAGCACCGGGCCGAGGGTCCAGCCGCCCATGGCCGAGGCCCGGCCGAGCTGCGGGCTGAAGTCACGGATCAGCGCGGGGGTGGCCACCAGGACGATGCCCTCGACGAAGCCGATCGCGATGTAGGTGATCGCGAACGGCAGCTCGGTGTGCACGTGCGGCAGCACGCCGAGGCTGAGCACGCCGGTGACGAGCAGGCCAGCCGTGACGATGTTGGCGCGGCCGTAGCGGTCGGCCAGGCCCGCGATGACGGACGCGAGCGCGCCGAACGCGTAGCCGATGACAGCGATGTTCACGAAGTACAGGAACGACATGTGCAGGTCGCCGAGGATCTGTACGGCGACGCCACCCGACAGGTAGAGCTGGTAGTAGAGGACGACCGTGGTCGCGACCACGATGAACAGCGACAGGAACCGCATCCCGTTGTTGGGGTAGCGGTTGAGCTGGCGCTGCCAGAGGCGGGTGATCGGGCTCGGCGCCGGCATGTCGTCGGCGGCCTGGTAGGTGGCTGTCATGGCCTGGTGGTCTCCGCGCTGAGAGTGGGGACGGACGGTCCGTGTACGACGGATGTCGTGGAACCGAACGGCACTCTGACCGGGTTTTGGGCCTGTGACAACCACCACATGCGCCAATTTCCTGTGTCGTCTGTCCGACTTGCCCCGGTTCGGGCCCTGTTGTGACCCAATCGGAATGTGTCAGGCGCCGGTCGGAACCAGCGGGTGGATCTGCGGGGCCCCGGCCAGGTGGTCCGCGGCGACCGACATCGCCTGCGCGATGTGCGCGGTCTGCAGGTGGGCGTCGAGGTCCGCCTGGGAGCGCCAGAGCTCCGTCGTGATGAAGGTGCCCGGGGCGGCCGCCGACTCGTACAGGTCGTAGGACAGGCAGCCCTCCTCGGCGCGGGTGGGCGCGACGAGAGCGGTCAGCGCCTCCTTCACCGCGCTCTCCGAGCCGGGCTTCGCGGGTAGGACAGCGACGACGTGGAGGTCAGCCATGACGCGACGGTAGCGCTCGGGCCGCCTCCACCACGCGGACGACGAGGTCGAGCCCGCCGCCCGCGTCGGCGGTGAGGATCGACTCGGGGTGGAACTGCACGCCCCACAGCGGCAGGGTGCGGTGCTCGACCGCCATCACCACGCCGTCGTCGGTGCTCGCCGTGACCCGCAGCTCACCCGGCACCGCGGCGTCGGCGCAGTAGAGCGAGTGGTAGCGGCCGACCTCCAGCACCCCGTCCGCCGCGAACAGCGCGCCCGCCGAGGTGCGTACGGCCGAGGACCTGCCGTGCCAGGGCACGTCGAGCTGGCGCAGCGCACCGCCGCTCCACTCGACGATGCCCTGCAGCCCGAGGCAGACGCCGAACGTCGGCAGCCCGCGGTCGGCGAGCACGTCGATCAGCGCGCCCATCGCGAAGTCCGACGGCCGGCTCGGACCGGGCGAGAGCACGACCAGGTCGGGCGCGAGCTCCTCGATCCGCTCGGCGCTGATCCCCCACCGGACGGTCGTCACCTCGGCGCCGGTCTGCCGGAAGTAGTCGGCGAGGTTGAGGGTGAAGGAGTCCTCGTGGTCGACGACGAGGATCCGCGCACCGGCACCGACCTGACGGGCGGAGACGTCGACCTCCGCCGGGCCGACCTCGGCCGCCGCGGCGAGCAGCAGCGCCGAGGCCTTCAGCTCGGTCTCGGCCTCCTCGAGCTCCGGGTCGGAGTCGAACAGCAGCGTCGCCCCGGCGCGCACGAGGGCGACGCGGTCGCGGACCTGCGCGGTCCGCAGCGTCAGGCCGGTGTTCACGTGGCCGTCGAACCCGAGCATGCCGATGGCGCCGCCGTACCAGCCGCGCGGTGCCTCCTCGTGGTCCTCGATGAACTGCACCGCGGCCTTCTTCGGCGCCCCGGTGACGGTGACCGCCCACATGTGGGTGAGCAGCGCGTCGAGCTCGTCGTAGCCCTCGCGCAGCGTGCCGACGACGTGGTCGACGGTGTGGATCAGCCGGCTGTACATCTCGATCTGCCGGCGCCCGATCACCTCGACCGACCCCGGTACGCACACCCGGGCCTTGTCGTTGCGGTCGACGTCAGTGCACATCGTCAGCTCCGCGCGGTCCTTGTCGGAGTTGAGCAGCGCGAGCACCTGGGCCGCGTCCTCGACCCCGTCGACGCCGCGGCGGATGGTGCCGGCGATCGGGCAGGTCTCGATCCGGCGGCCGTCGACGCGGACGAACATCTCCGGCGAGGCGCCGACGAGCTGCTCGTCGCCGAGGTTGATGCAGAACCCGTACGGCGCCGGGTTGGCCTCCCGCAGCCGCCGGAAGTACGCGGCGGGCGACGGGCACGGCGCGTAGAACGGCTGGCCCGGGACCACCTCGTACAGGTCGCCGCGGGCGAAGAAGTCGTGCGCGATCTCGACGACCTTGGCGTACGCGCCGGGCGCGAGCCGCTCGGGCACCGGTGCCGCGGTGCACGCCACGGCCTCGCCCGGCTCCCACGGCAGGTCGGCGGTGCTGCGGCCGCCGGCCTCGAACTCGTAGTCGTACGCGGTGACGACGCCGCTGGCCCGGTCGGCGACGACCAGCCGGTCGGGCAGGTGGAGCACGAAGTCGGGCTGCCCCGGGCGCCGCTCGTGGCGGGCGAGGAGGTCCTCGTACCGGAACATCAGGTCGTAGCCGAACGCCCCCGACAGCGCCAGGTACGGCTCCTCCGGCGCGCGCAGCAGCGCCTGCAGGCTGCGCAGCACCCGGAACGAGCCGACCCGCGCGCCGCGGTCCTCCTCGCGGTCGGTGGCTGCGTACGGCCGGGGGACGGCGACGACGGTGCGGCCGGCGCGCGTCACGCCGTGGCCGTCGGCCCTCAGCTGGTCGGCGACGGCGTCGAGCAGCACCTCGCCGCGGGCGTTGAGCGCCTCGACCTCGACGCGGTCCGGTAGCCCGACGACCTGCAGCAGCGGCGAGTGGTAGCCGATCTCCCAGCGGGAGTAGCGACCCGGGTAGTCGATGCCGGAGGTGAACACCGCGCCGCGCCGGGAGTCGAGCGCGTCGACGATCGGCTCGATCGCATCGTCGGCGACCACCCGCGCGGTGCGCTCGACGGCGAGGCCGCCGGCGGTGCGGAAGCTGGTCACCTGGCGCTCCTTCGTCCGTGCGGGCGCACCAGACTACGGGCGGTCAGGACGCGGTCGTCACGACCGCGGGCAGCGGGACGGGCGGTTCGACGGCATCGCCGTCGTGCCGGCTCCAGCGGGTGCCGCACACGGCGACGACCAGCCAGGCCGCGCCGATGAGGATCGCGAGGTCGCCGACGCTGATCACGTTGCGCAGCGGCAGGAACGACGGCGTCGCGACGATGTCGCCGAGGAACCCCAGGACGGGGTGGGCGACGTGGCCGCTGTTGGCGAAGTCGCCGAGCTCCTGGTGGAAGCCGGCCTCGCGCAGGGCGTGGGCCGACGCCGGCAGCTCGCCGCCGTTCAGCGCGATCGTCAGGCCGTTGCTGGCGGTGCCGAGTCCGATCAGCAGCAGCCCGGGGATGCGCCGGTTGAGCACGAGGAACGCGGCGGCGAGCAGGTAGCTCAGCACGTGCAGCCCGTCGTCGAGCACCCGGGCGGCCGGGATCACCTCGGTCACGAGCACCTGCAGGCCGAGCGCGACGGGCAGCAGCCAGAGGCCGCGCGGACGCAGCGACGCCAGCCGCGAGAGCTGCCCGCCGGCGAGCAGCGTCGCGGCGACGATGGCGAGGAAGACCAGGCCCAGGAACATCAGCCCACCGTCTCCCGCACGACGTGCAGCGCCCGGCGGTTCTCGGCGAGAGCCGCGGCGGCGCCGGTGACCCGCAGTGCGATCGCCTCAGCCGGCACCGGTGCGCCGAGCTGGTAGCCCTGCAGCAGGTCGCACGACATCTCCCCCAGCAGCGCCGCGGTCTCCTCGTCCTCGACGCCCTCGGCGACGACCCGCAGGCCGAGCTGGTGGCCGAGGTCGATCGTCGACTGCACGATGATCCGGTCGGTCGCGTCGGCGCCCACGTTCATGACGAACTGCCGGTCGATCTTCAGCTCGTCGACGTCGAGGTTCTTCAGGTACGCCAGCGACGAGTAGCCCGCGCCGTAGTCGTCGATGGAGATCCGTACGCCGGTGGCGCGGATCCGCCGCAGGATGTCGGAGCTGCGCTCGGGGTCGGAGATGAGGGCGTCCTCGGTGACCTCCAGGACGAGGCTGCCGGTGCGCATGCCGTAGCGGCCGAGGACCGCCCCGACGGTCTCCGGCAGTGCCGCGTCCGACAGCTGGGTCACGAACACGTTCACCGACAGGCACACGTCGATGCCCTCGGCCGCCCACCGCTGGTGCTGCGCGGCGGCCAGCTCGAGGATGAGGCGGCCGAGCTGACCGGTCAGGCCGGCGTGCTCGGCCGCGGGCAGGAAGTCGGCGGGCAGCAGCCGCCCGAGCCGCGGGTGGTCCCAGCGGACCAGGCACTCCACACCGGACATCTCGCGGTCGCCGGCCCGCAGCAGCGGCTGGTAGACCAGCGCCAGCTGCTGCCGGGCGAGCGCCGGGTCGTCGAGGAGCGCCGTCAGCTCGTTGACCAGCGTGAGCTGGCCCAGGGCGCTGGAGTCGTGCGACGGCTCGTACGCGACGTACCCGTCGCGCTCCTCCTTGGCCTTGTAGAGGGCGACGTCGGCGCGGCGCAGCACGTCGCTGGGCGTCAGCCCGTCGTCGGGGAAGTACGCGATGCCGACGCTGCCGCGGGCGCGCAGCTCCGTGCCCTCGACGATCCGGGGCTGCCGCAGTCCCTGCACCAGCGCGGTCGCGACGTGGGCGGCCTCGCGGTCCCCGACGTCGCGGATCAGCAGCGCGAACTCGTCGCCGCCGAGCCGCGCCACGATGCTGTTCGGGGGCGCGACGTCGGACAGCACACCGGCCGCGACGATGAGCAGCGCGTCGCCGATGTGGTGGCCGAGGGTGTCGTTGACGTCCTTGAAGTGGTCGAGGTCGACCATGAGGATCGCGTGCCGCGCCGGTCGCGGGTCGGCGAGCGTGCGGTCGAGCGCGCCGACGAGCATCGCCCGGTTGCCCAGCCCGGTGAGCGCGTCGTGCAGCGCCTCGAACTCGCGGCGGCTGGCGAGCCGGCTGCTGTGCACGACGGTCACCAGCGGGGCGAGCAGGCAGAGCAGCAGCCACGGGCTGCCGACCGCGGTGGCGGCGACGGCGGGTGCGAGGGCCGTCGACGGGACGGCGGTGAGGGTCTGCCAGCGCACGTCGCCCCACAGCTGCATGAGGACGCCGCGCTCGGCCTGCAGCGCGAGGACGACCGCGATCAGGCTGTTGTTGACCAGGAAGAAGGTCAGCCCCGCGATGATCGCCGAGCCGGTCGACAGGTGGACGTGGTG
>CAJCIY010000348.1 GCA_903970495.1 Candidatus Melainabacteria bacterium
CTCCGCCGCAGCCGGCTGCGCTCCCGCGCCGGCTCGCTGCGCTGATCCCCTGCGCCGGCTCGCCGCGCTGAGCTCCCGGTTCCCGCAGCCCGGCTGACCGGGCGGCGGCCCGCCACCGCGCCGGTCGCCGATCCCTAGACTCAGCCGGGTGCCTGCCGCCCCTGCCGAGACCCGTCCGCGGCTGCTGCTGCTCGACGGCCACTCGCTGGCGTACCGGGCCTTCTTCGCCCTGCCGGTCGAGAACTTCTCGACGACGACGGGGCAGCCGACCAACGCGGTATACGGCTTCACGTCGATGCTCATCAACGTCCTGCGCGACGAGACCCCGACGCACGTCGCGGTCGCCTTCGACGTCAGCAAGCCGACCTTCCGCCACGAGGCGTACGCGGGCTACAAGGCGACCCGGTCGGAGACGCCGAGCGACTTCCGCGGCCAGGTCAGCCTGATCCGCGAGGTGCTCGAAGCGCTCGCGATCCCGGTCGTGGTCGCCGAGGGGTACGAGGCCGACGACGTCATCGCGACCCTCGCGACGCAGGCCGAGGCCGCCGGGATGGACACCCTGATCGTGTCCGGCGACCGCGACGTCTACCAGCTGGTGACCGACCACGTCACCGTGCTCGCCAACCGCCGCGGCATCAGCGACATGACCCGCTTCACCCCGGCGGCGGTGCAGGAGAAGTACGGCCTCACCCCGGCGCAGTACCCCGACTTCGCGGCGCTCCGCGGCGACCCCAGCGACAACCTGCCGTCCGTACCGGGGATCGGCGAGAAGACCGCCGCGAAGCTGATCCTCGAGTACGGCGACTTCGCCGGCCTGGTCGCGCACGCCGACGAGGTGAAGGGCAAGGTCGGCGACAACCTCCGCGCGAACCTCGCCGCGGTGCAGCTCAACCGCCGGCTCACCGAGCTCGACCGCGCGGTGCCGATCAGCGAGCGGCCCGAGGACCTCCGGCTCGGGCAGTGGGACCGCGAGGCGGTGCACCAGCTCTTCGACACCTTGCAGTTCCGCGTCCTGCGCGAGCGGCTGTACGCGTCGCTGTCGGCCGCCGAGCCCGAGGCCGAGGAGGGCTTCGAGGTCGACGTCACCGTGCTCGGCGCGGGCGAGGTCGCGCAGTGGCTCGAGGAGCACGGCGGTTCGAGCGGCGGGGGCGGCCTGCGCGTGGGGCTCGCGTTCGACGGCAGCTGGGGCCGGGGCACCGGCGTGCTCACCCGGATGGGGCTCGCGTCCGCCGACGGCGCCGCCGCCGTGGTCGACCCGGAGGCGACGACGGCCGACGACGACATCGCTCTGGCGGCCTGGCTCGCCGACCCCTCGCGGCCCAAGGCGGTCCACGACCTCAAGGGACCGCTGCTGGCACTGGCCGAGCGCGGCTGGACGCTGGCGGGGGTGTCGTCGGACACGGCGCTGGCGGCGTACCTCGCCTTGCCGGGTCAGCGGTCCTTCGACCTCGGCGACCTCGCGCTGCGCTACCTGCACCGCGAGCTGCGGGCCGAGTCCGACGCGGGCGGGCAGCTCTCGCTCGACGGCGCGGACGAGGACGACGCGGCGGCCGCCACCGGCGTACGCGCCCGGGCCGTCCTCGACCTCGCCGAGGCGCTCGACGCAGACCTCGAGCGCCGGGAGGCGACGGCGCTGCTGCGCGACCTCGAGCTGCCGCTCGTCGGCGTCCTCGCCGAGATGGAGCGGATCGGCATCGCCGCCGACACCGACCACCTCGCGTACCTCGAGGCGCACCTCGGCGGCGAGGTGAAGCGGGTCGCCCAGGATGCGTACGACTCCGTCGGCCACGACTTCAACCTCGGCTCGCCCAAGCAGCTGCAGGCGGTGCTGTTCGAGGAGCTCGGCCTGCCGAAGACCAAGAAGATCAAGACCGGCTACACCACCGACGCCGACGCGCTGGCGTGGCTGGCCGAGCAGTCCGACCACCCGCTGATCGGGCACCTGCTGCGGCACCGCGACGTCTCGCGGCTCAAGACCGTCGTCGACTCGCTGATCCCGATGGTGGACGACCACGGCCGCATCCACACCACGTTCAACCAGCTCGTCGCCGCGACCGGCCGGCTCTCGAGCCAGGACCCCAACCTGCAGAACATCCCGGTACGCACCGCCGAGGGCCGCGAGATCCGGCAGGCCTTCGTGGTCGGCGAGGGGTACGAGACGCTGCTCACCGCCGACTACAGCCAGATCGAGATGCGGATCATGGCGCACCTGTCGGAGGACACCGCGCTGATCGAGGCGTTCACCTCCGGCGAGGACCTGCACACCACGGTCGCCGCGCGGGTGTTCGACGTCGCGCCCGAGGACGTCGACCCCGAGCTGCGGCGGCGGATCAAGGCGATGTCCTACGGCCTGGCCTACGGGCTCTCGCCCTACGGGCTGGCGCAGCAGCTCGGCATCACGCCGGACGAGGCGCGCGAGCAGATGGACGCGTACTTCGCCCGCTTCGGCGGCGTCCGCGACTACCTCCGCGGCGTCGTCGACGTCGCCCGGCAGGACGGCTACACCTCGACGATCCTGGGCCGCCGCCGCTACCTGCCCGACCTCGCGTCCGACAACGGCCAGCGGCGCGGCATGGCCGAGCGGATGGCGCTGAACGCGCCGATCCAGGGCAGCGCCGCCGACATCGTGAAGATCGCGATGCTGCGGGTGCACGGCAGGTTGCAGACGCTGCGCTCGCGCATGCTGCTGCAGGTGCACGACGAGCTCGTGGTCGAGGTCGCCGAGGGGGAGCGCGAAGCGGTCGAGGCGCTGCTGCGCGAGGAGATGGCGGGCGCGTGGTCGATGGACGTGCCGCTCGAGGTGTCCGTCGGCAGCGGCCCTACCTGGGACGCCGCGGGCCACTGACCCGTCGTACGCACAATGTGTGGTAGCAGATGCGTCGCATCTGACGCGTTCGAACCAACAATGTGGGGGGTCAGTCGGGCGGGGCGCCGAACTCGGTCGGGTAGGAGAAGAACAGCGACTCCACCGGGCGCGAGCCCTTCGGCCGCTTCGAGGCATCGGCGAGCCGGTCGCGGTACCGCACCAGGACGCCCATGACCTCGTCGTTGATCTCCTTCGCCTCGGCGGCGGTGAGCCACGCGACGGTCTCGTTGTAGGTCGACACCCCACGCCAGGCCTTGGGCAGCGAGCTCGAGGAGGTACGAGCCCGGCGCATCCGCGCCAGCTGCCGGTCCATGTACATGTCCGCGAGCAGGTCGGCGGCGGCGCGCGTCTGGTCCGTGCCGTGGATGGTCGTGCCGAGCTGCTTCATCCGCCACGGCCGCTGCCGGCCGGTGCCCTCGCCGGTCTCCTCGACGAAGCCGTGCCGCGCCAGCGTCCGCAGGTGGAACGAGCACGATGACGGCGACTCCCCGACGTACTCGGATGCCTGTGTCGCGGTCATCGGACCGTGCACCGTCAGGGCTTCGAGGAGAGCGAGCCGGGTGGGGTGGGCGAGTGCCCGCATGACCTTCGGGTCGCGGATCTCGCGGATGTCGCGCGCGAGCTCGTCGGTGAACCAGGCCGGCCGCTCCTCGGGATCGACCTCCTCCGACGTCACGACCGGAGCGTACGGCCCGGCCGGCTCCGCGCTCATGATCCGGGTGTCCCCAGCAGCAGCGGTTCGTCGAGCTCGCGGGACACGACACCGGGTGCGTCGACCGGCTGCTGCTCGCGCCGGGTCGCGAGCCACAGCCCCGCCGCGGCGAAGACCACGGCCACGGCGGTGAGCAGCGGCCGGAAGCCCACGACGGCGAGCAGCCCGGCGCCGACCGCGATG
The DNA here is from genome assembly GCA_903970495.1 of Candidatus Melainabacteria bacterium. Lineage (GTDB taxonomy): Bacteria > Actinomycetota > Actinomycetes > Mycobacteriales > CAJCIY01 > CAJCIY01. The sequence continues at coordinate 3,762 of CAJCIY010000348.1, forward strand.
GAGATCGACTGCGGCGTCGAGAACAGCACGTCGAGGGTCGCGGACACGCGACCCTGCAGCCGGTTCGGCGTACGCCGCTGCGCGGCCGTCCCGATCGGCGCGATCAACCACGGCAGAGAGACCCCGAACAGGACGGAGGCGACCGCGACGACCGGGACCGACGGCACCAGCTCCAGTCCGACGCCGACCCCGATGGCCAGCATGCCGAACGCGGCCGTCCGTCCCTCGCCGAACCTGCGCATCGCGCGCGCGACCGTCGGGCCGCCGACCAGGGCACCGAGCCCCATGCAGACCTGCTGCGGGCCGATCCAGGAGACCGACAGGTGCAGCCCGTCGGTGATGACCGCGATCCCGGCCGGCTCGAGGATGCCGATGACGCAGCAGCAGGCGGTCATGGCGACCACCAGCTGCAGCAGGTCCGGCGTGCGCCGGATGTGCGCCAGCCCCTCGGCGACCTCGGACCGTAGCCGCTGCTTCGTCGGCGTGGGCTTGGGCTCGGTGACCCGCATCCGCACCAGCTGGATCACCGGTGCGACGAAGGTCAGCGAGTCGAGGATCGCGACGGCGTGGCCGCCGGCGAGGGTAAACAGCCCGACGCCCAGGACCGGGCTGACGAGGCGCAGGCCCTCGCGGACCGTCGTCAGCGTCCCGGCGGCCTGGCCGAGCAGCTCGTCGGGCAGCAGGGTGTGCAGCAGGCCGCTCTGCGCAGCGGTCTGCAGCGAGCCGACGAGGCCGTAGCCGAACGTCACGAGGTAGATCAGCCAGACCTGGTGCGGGCCGCGTACGCCCAACAGCCCGAGGGTGAGCAGGCCCCCGACGGTGTTGGTGGCGATGAGCAGCGGCCGGCGGCGGACGCGGTCGGCGACCGCGCCGAGCAGCGGGCCCGCCAGCGAGGGGACGGCGAGGAAGAAGAAGGTCAGCCCGGCATCGGCAGAGGAGTGCGTCAGCTCCCGCACCCACACCGCGAGGGCGAGGTAGAGCGAGGTGTCGCCGGCGATCGACAGCGCCTGGCACGCCAGGTATCCCCGTGCTCCGCGGACCTCCGACAGTCGGGTCATCGCTCGCTCTCCTCGAACCGGATCTATCGAGACAGTTCTTTCGAAAGACACGTTGGCATGGATCTGCTGCACACGCAAGTGCCGGGAGGGACGACACTCGGGGGGTGATCACCCCGTCCGCCCCCGGCACGGTCGACACCGGTGCGCTCGCGGGCCGCGTCCGCGAGCACATGCCCACGCTCACCGCGCGGGCGGCCGCACGACTGGGCGCCCTGCCGTGGTTCACCGCACTCGACGCCAGTACGCGCGCGTCCATCAACGTCGTGGTCCAGGGCGGCGCCGCGGGGTTCGTCCGTTGGCTCGAGGAGCCCGGCCGGCAGTCCAGCGCCGACGAGGCCTTCGCCGCCGTACCGCGGGCGCTGGCGCAGACGGTCAGCCTCGAGCAGACCGTCGAGCTCGTCAGCGAGGCGGTGCAGGCGTTCGAGGACGCCGTCCCGGAGATCGCGCCCGGTCACGAGGTCGAGCTGCTCCGCGCGGTCGAGCGCTACGGCCGGGCGCTGGCCTTCGCGGTCGCCCGCGTCTACGCCCGCGCCGCCGAGAAGCGCGGTGCGTGGGACGCCCGACTGCAGGCGCTCGTGGTCGACGCCCTCGTCGCCGGTGCCGACGAGCGGATCGTCGAGG
>CAJCIY010000349.1 GCA_903970495.1 Candidatus Melainabacteria bacterium
GTCCAGCACCCGACCGGTGACCCCGAGCTCGGTGTAGAGCGCGCCGATGGCGGCGACGGCGCCCTCGTCGATGTGGGTCACGAGCCGGGGCTGCTCGTAGAACACGCTGTCGGGCGTCGGATCCACCCGGTCGAAGAACCCTCGCGGGAAGTCACTCATCGCATCGCACGGCCGACCACTACCCAACCGATGCCCGAGTGCGACGCCGGCAGGCCGAGGACGTGCCCGCAGACGCGACTCCCGCCTCGGCAGTTCGCTGGTCAGGGGACCAGGGGGCGTTGGCGCTTGTGCTCCAGCAGCTGGACCAGCAGTTCGTCGCGCTCCGCGACCATGTGGGGCTGGTCGACGGTCGCGAGCTCGTCGTCGACGCCCGCTACGAGCATCGCGGCCAGATCGGGCGTGAGCCGCGGCGTGCCGAGGTCGTCCATCCAGACCTGGGCCGGGGGACCGAGGTGCTCGAGCGTGTGCGCCAGACCGCCCGTACCGCCGGACAGGTGCTGGTTGACGAGTGGTCCGAGCAGGGCCCAACGCAGCCCGGGACCGTTGCTGATGGCGGCGTCGATGTCCGCAACCGTGGCGACACCTCGCTCGACGAGCGAGTAGGCCTCGCGCCAGAGTGCCGCCTGGAGTCGGTTGGTGACGTGACCGGGAACCTCGTGGCGGACCAGGATCGCCCGCTTCCCGACCCCGGCGTAGAAGTCCAGCGCAGCGTCGACGTGCGCCGGGGTGGACTTCCGGCCGGGCACGACCTCGACCAGCGGGATGAGGTGAGAGGGGTGGAACGGGTGCCCGACGAGCAGGCGCTCCGGGTGGCCGTCGACCATGTCCTGCAGCTGCGACGGCAGCATGCCCGACGAGCTGCTGGCGATCACGACACCGGGCGGGGTAGCACCGTCGAGCTCAGCGAGGAGCGCCTGCTTGAGCTCCGACCGTTCCGGGCCGCTCTCCTGCACGAACTGTGCGTCCGCGACGGCGGCAGGGCAGTCCGCGGCGAACTGCAAGCGGTCTCTCGACGCACCCTCCGCCAGCCCCAGCCGCTCCAGTGCGGGCCATGCGTCGTCCACCGCAGCGCGTAACCGCTGCTCCGCGCCCGGCGACGGGTCGAAGGCGGTGACCTGCAGCCCCTGGGCGAGGAAGAGGGCCGCCCAACCGGCACCGATGACGCCGGTTCCGATCACCGCCACCCTCGTTCTGGGAGAGCTCACGTCGCGAGTCCCGCTCTCGAGCGCGCGAAAGCGACGTACGGATCCAGGGCAGCGGCGTCCAGCAGTGCGCCGGCCGAGGCCACGTCGTCAGCCTTCGCGCCGCGCAGGATCTTCTTCACCGGCACCTCGAGCTTCTTGCCCGTGCGGCTGTAGGGGACCGCCGGAACCGCGACGATCGTGTCCGGTACGTGCCGGGGCGAGAGGTCGGAGCGGATGCGGGCCATGAGCGCTCGACGTAGGGAGTCGTCCATCTCCACACCGGGGCGAAGGACGACGAACAGGATCAGCTCACCCATCCCCCCGTCCGCGCTCTCCAGGTGGACCACGACGCTGTCGGTCATCTGCTCGACGTCCTGCAGCACCCGATAGAACTCGCCGGTCCCCAGGCGCACACCGCCACGGTTGAGCGTCGCGTCCGATCGTCCGGTGATGACACACGAACCGACCGTCGAGAAGCGACACCAGTCGCCGAACCGGAAGACACCGGGGAACTCCTCGAAGTAGGCCGCGCGGAACCTGCTGCCGTCGGCGTCACCCCAAAAGCCCACGGGCATCGACGGCATCGGCGAGGTGATGACGAGCTCGCCGAGCTCACCGACCACGGCTCGCCCTCGCTCGTCGAAGGCCTTGACGTCCACTCCGAGGCTCGGGCCCGACATCTCACCGGCCCATACCGGCTGCAGCGGAGACCCCTGGACGAGGCCGGTGCACACGTCGGTGCCACCGCTGCCGACGTTGAGCACGACGTTGTCCCCGAACTGCTCCGCGACCCAGCGGAACCCCTCCTTCGGGAAGGGACTACCCGCAGACCCGACCTGACGAAGTCGCGACAGGTCGAACTCCCCAGCCGGGCGGATGCCCTCCGCGCGGCAGGCCATCAGGTAGCCGGGGCTCGCACCCATCAGCGTGGCGCCGGTCTGCTCCGCAAGACGCCACTGCTCACGGAGATCCGGGAACAGCGGGTTGCCGTCGATCAGGACGAGCGAGGACCGGACCAGGAGCGCGGAGACCAGCGTGTTCCACATCATCCAGGCGGTGGTGGTGAACCACAGCAGTCGACTTCCGGGACCGAGATCCCAGTGGAACGCGTGGTTCTTGAGGTGTTCGATGAGGATGCCGCCGTGGCAGTGCACGATCGCCTTCGGCTTCCCCGTCGTTCCAGACGAGAACAGCACGTAGAGCGGGTGGTCGAAGGGAACCGGCTCGAACGCGAGCGGCTCGTCGGTCTCCGCCACGACGTCCGTCCAGGGGACGACGTCCTCGAGCGAGAGCGGACCGTACGGCACGTGCACGACGTGCCTGACGGACTCGAGGCCGGCACGGATCTCGGCGACCTGAGCCCGACGATCGATCGGCTTGTCCCCGTAGGTGTAGCCGGCGACGGCGAGCAAGACCTTCGGTTCGATCTGACCGAACCTGTCGACGACGCTCTGGACACCGAACTCGGGTGCGCAGGCGGACCAGATCGCACCGATGCTCGCCGTGGCCAGGAACGCCACGACGGTCTCGGGGCAGTTCGGCAGGTAGGCCGCGACACGGTCGCCCCGTTCGACGCCGAGCCGGCGCAGGCCAGCACGCGCACGGCGGACCTCGTCGGCCAGCTCCGCGAAGGTGAGCTCCAGGGGCGCGCGGGTCTGCGAGTAGGCGATGACCGCGGTCTGGTCGGCGTCCTCGGAGAGGCCGAAGCAGTGCTCCGCGTAGTTGAGGGTCGCACCGGTGAACCACCGGGCGCCAGGCATGTCCCGGGATTCGAGCACCGTCGTGTGTCGCGCGTGGGCCTTCACCTCGAAGTACCGCCAGACGGACTCCCAGAAGTCCTCGAGCTCGCGCACCGACCACGCCTGCAGGTCGTCCCATGACCGGAGCTCGAGCCCGCGCTCATCCCGGAGCCAGCGCAGGAAGTCATGGACCCTCGCCCGCTCGGCGGTCGGTCCATCCGGCCGGTAGAGGAACTCCGGTTCAGCGATCGACTCGCTCCCGTCGCTCACTGCTCGTCCGCCGCGACCTTCGCGGCGCGGCCGGACAGGAAGGCTCCCATCCGCTCCTTCGCCTCCGGGCTGCTCTGCGCGACCGCGGACATCAGCGACTCGAGCAGCAGACCGGTGTCGGGCGAGGACGCCGCTATCCGCGGGAGCGCCTGCAGCACGGCGTAGTTGGTGACGGCGGAGTTGGCGGCGATCCGATCCGCCAGCGCAAGGGCCTTGTCCAGACCGGCGCCGTCGGCGACGCGGTAGTCGACGAGCCCCATGCTCGCCCCCTCGTCCGCCGAGAGCACCCTGCCGGTCAGCATCATGTCGGCCATGCGGTGGGCTCCGATCAGGCGGGGCACCCGCACCGACGCCCCGCCACCGACGAACAGACCTCGGGTGCCCTCGGGGAGCGCGAAGAACGCCGAGTCCTCGGCGACCCGGATGTGGGTCGCCGTCGCCAGCTCGAGTCCGCCGCCGACCACCGCGCCCTTCAGGACCGCGACCACCGGCAGGGTTCCGGACTCGATCCGGGCGAACGCTTCGTGCCACATGCGGGAGTGATGCATCCCGGCGACGGCGTCGAGCTCCGTCAGGTCCGAGAGGTCGAGCCCGGCCGAGAAGTGATCGCCGGCGGCGGCGAGGACGACCGCTCGCGCCCAGGACGGCGGCGTCGTGAAGAGGCGGCCGAGCCCCTGCACCGTGGCGTCGTTCAGCGCGTTGCGCTTCTCCGGACGCGAGAGCGTCACGACCGCGACGTCCCCGCGCTGCTCGAGACGCAGCGAGCTCGGGAGCGTGGGCTCACGATCGGACACGAGACTCCTCGATCAACAGGAACCCTGACCGTCCGGATCCTGCATTATGATCAGGTTTCCTGTCAATGGGCGATCGGTGGTCGGGAGATGACGAGACACAGCGGTGACGACTCACCGTCTCTGCTCTACTCCGTCAAGCGGCTGGAGCTGGTGATCCGCGCACGCCTGGACGAGGCGCTGCGCGGCTCGGATGTCACGACGTTGCAGTACACGGCTCTCACCGTGCTCGCGCACCGCGACGGCGTGTCAGCCGCGCAGCTGGCGCGTGCCTCGTTCGTGACGCCTCAGTCCATGGCCGACATGCTGCGTGCGCTCGAGCGACGCGCCTTGATCCGACGGACCGCGAACCCGGCCAACAAGCGGGAGATCCTCGTCCACCTGACCGGGACGGGACGATCGCTGCTGGCAGCGCATGCTTCCCGAGCCGCGGCCATCGAGGCCCGCATGGTCGAGGGACTCGACGACGCTGCACGCGATGCCTTCCGCTCAGCTCTGGTCGCGGCCTGGGCGAACCTGACGGACTGACCGGCCGAGCCGCGAGGTCGCTGGGTTGCCGTGGCGTCGATGACGCAGGTCGCCCGCAACCTCGGAGCCTGCGGGCCTCGCCGGCATCAGTCGATGACAGCGACGACGGCCAGGGAGACCAGGAGCCCGGGACGATCGACGCCGATGCGGGAGACGCAGCGCGGTGGGCGTACGTCGGGGAAGAACTCCTCGAAGACGTCGCAGAGCGGTCCGGCGTCGTCGCTCCTGGCCAGCAGCGTGTGGACCATGACGATGTCGTCGAGCTCGGCGCCCGCGGCACGCAGGATGGTCTGCACGTTCAGCAGGGCCTGCCGGGCCTGGACCTCGATGGTGGTCCCGGCGAAGGTGCCGGTCGCGACGTCGACGCCGGTGGTGCCGGCGACATAGACGGTGTTGCCAGCCTTGACCGCCTGGCTGTAGTCCGCGGACTGCGGGGCGGCGGGGGTGGAGATGACCTGGTTCGGCATGCGGCCGAGTGAACCATCAGGGCGAGCGGAGAGCATCCCGGCTCAGCCCGGATCGTTGTCGCCCGCCGACCGGGCGGCGCACCTGGTCGGGGCCTCGACCTCACGGCTCGATGCCCACCGCGTCGTGCGTTCGGGCCGCGTCGGGCTGGCGTCGTTGGTTCTGCTTCACCGCGTACATCCGCTGGTCGGCGTGGTGGATGAGCGAGCGGTAGTCCTCCCCGTCGTCGGGATACAGGCTGATGCCGATGCTGGCGGTGACGGTGAAGTCCTGGTCCCCGACGCGCAACGGTGCCCCGATCGCGGCGGCGAGCTCGCCGGCGATGATCTCGGCCTGGCTGCGGCCGCTCTGCGGTTCGAGGCCCGGGATGATGACGAGGAACTCGTCCCCACCGAGCCGAGCTGCGAGGTCGGAGCGCCGCAGCCGGGTGCTGACGCGCTCAGCGGTCGCCTTCAGCAGCTCGTCGCCGGCGCGGTGTCCCAGGCGGTCGTTGACCGACTTCAGCCCGTCGATGTCCAGGAACAACAGGGCGAGGTGGCTGCCGTCGGCACGAGCCTGCCACAGCGAGGTCTCCAGCCAGTCCTCTGCCCGGCGCCGGTTCGCCAGGCCGGTGAGGTCGTCGGTGTACGCGAGTCGCTCGATCTGCGCGAGGTACCCCTGCGCGCGGAGCCTCTCCTGAGCCAGCGCGTTCTGGCCCTCGACGCGCGCCGTGACGTCGGTCTGGATCCCGACGTACCAGGCGGGCTTGCCGCTGTCGTCGTGCACCGGGACGAGGGAGATCTCGTTCCACCATCGCTCCGCGCCCGCGCCGCGGTAGTTCAGCAGCACCTCGCGGCACTCGTCGCCCGCGTCCAGCGCGCGGCGGATCCGCGCGACCGCCGCCGGGTCCGTGCCCGGGCCCTGCAGGTGACGGCAGTTGCGGCCGAGCACGGCTGCGGCGCTCAGCCCGGTGAGGGCTTCGAACCCGGCGTTCACGTAGATCAGCGGATGGTCCGGCTGGCGGACATCCGCGATCGTGACGCCGCCGGTGGTTGCCGCGAGGGCCTGCTCGAGCAGCCGCTGCCGATCGCCTGCCGGCAGCCGCAACGACCCGGGATGCGGCCGCCGCTCAGCCGTACGCGACTCCCCCGGCTGGCCGTCCGCCGTCGTGACGCGGGAGAGCAGGGCTGTCGTGGCGTTCACGACGGTCTCCCGGACGTAGCTCAGCGCATACTGGAACCTCCGGTCCGCGTCCGGCCCGTCATCTCCCAGGTCTCGGGCCAGCAACGCCGCCGCGAAGTGCGGTCCCAGCACGGTGATGTCCCATTCCTCGCGCAGCGCGTCGGACCTGAGGAGGTCGACGCCGCGGACTCCCGGGACCGGTTCGGCGGGCATCCCCGCCGCGAACGCACACACGAAGCCCGCGCTGTCGGCAAGCCCCCGGTAGCGGTCTGTCGTGGCAGGGGTGAAGTGGCGAGCGTCCTGGAACGTCGCCGCCACCACGCAGGACTCGCCCTGCGTGAGCGCCTCCCGTTCGAGCTGCTTGCTCAGCTCCACCAGCAGCGACTTGGGTGCCGTCCGCAGCGGCGTCCCGGCGGGCAGGCACGCGAACGGCGACACGTCGAGCCGGACCGGTCGCCGCATGCCGGGGAGATGGAGCTCCTCGGTGGGGCCAGACAGATCCGGGGTCGGTGTCGGCCGGCCGAAGTACCAGCCCTGGCCGAGCTGGGCGCCCAGCCCGCGGGCCAGCCGCAGGTGCCTGTCGTTCTCGATGCCCTCCGCGAGCAGCACCGCGCCGCTGCTCTCTGCGTACGCGTTGACCGCGTTCATGACCTGCGCGACGCCGGCCCCCGGGCGTTCCTGCACCAGCCGAAGGTCGAGCTTCACGATGTCGGGCCGCAGCAGTGGCATGAAGGCCAGCGAGAGCGGGTCCGCGCCGACGTCGTCGAGCGCCACGCCCCAGCCGAAGCTTCGGATCCGGTCGACCGTGCGCAGCAGGTCGGCAGGGCGCACCGCCAGGGCGCGTTCGGTGATCTCGAGGACCACGCGCAGCTCCCCCGGCGCGGTCGAGGCGAGCTCGAGCAGCGCATCGAGCGGTGCGGACGCGAGGACCTCCGGCTCGACGTTGACGAAGACGGTCAGCGGGGCGACGAGCCCGAGCTCTGCGGCGCTGCGGAACGCGACGGCGCGGCAGGCCTCGTCGAGCTCGGCCAGGCAGCGGCTCTGCCGCGCGGCAGCGAACAGCGCGTCGGGGCGTTCGTACGGTCCGGCCGGACCGCGCACGAGAGCCTCTACCGCGACGATGGCGCCGGTGGACAGATCGATGACAGGCTGAAAGAGGCTGCGCAGCGCCCCCGGCGTGCGCAGCACCGTCTCGATACCGTCCATGACTCCCCGATCATGCGTTCCTCTGGCTTCGACGCCGCACGACCGCCGCTGAAGCCCGCGCAGGGAGGAGCGTCGGTCACCCGACTAGGCGAGCCGGGCCTCGACCTCGTGCCACAACCGGTCCAGCGCGGCGTACGCCGGCTCGGTGGGCGGGCCGTCGCCGGACCACGGCTTGGCGAGCAGGTAGTGGATGTTGCGCAGCCCGGCGGCACCCGGCTCGCCCGTCCACACGTCGGGGTGCTGCAGTGCGAGCGTCTTCAGCGCGTTGTAGCCCACCGGCAGCGCCGCCCACCGGCCGCGGTAGTGCTCGTTGAGCAGGTCCTGGTCGGGGAACGGGTACCGCTCGAGGTCGAGCCCGGCGATGCGCTCGACCAGCGCGTCGAACACGCCGACATCGGGGCGGAGCACCATGATCCCGGAGTTGAAGTAGAGGTCGAAGTCTGCGGGCAGCTCGCGGGCACCCGCCCAGTAGGTGAACCAGCACCGCTCGGGCACCCAGTCTGCCGGGTAGGCATCGTTCTTCTCGGGGTTGCAGCGGCAGGTGTGACAGGCCGCGACGCCGCCGTCGGGCAGCGGCATGTCCATCAGGGCGTCCATCTCGCCCACCACCAGCATGTCCGCGTCGAGCAGGACCACCCGCTCGTGGTCCAGGCACCAGGCCCGCAGCTTGGTCCACACCTCGGTGAAGTGCTCGAAGACGTACGCGTGCTCGCCGGCGACGCTCGCAGGCGGGTCCACCCGCTCGACCTCGAGGACCTGGCAGCCGTCGGCCACCAGTCGGTCACGCGCAGCGGCGGACACACCGTCGGTCACCATGACCACGAGCGGGTACGCGGTCCCGACGTCCTGCAGCGACCGCCACAGCACGCGGACGCCCGGCAGGTAGTCCTCTCGGGTCAGCAAGGTCGCCCAGGCGCCGTCGGCCGGCTCGTCCGCCATGGCTGCGACGCTACGTCAGGGCGTGGGTGTTCGGTCGGTGGCTACGACAACCCCCGCACGGATCGGTCTGACGGAGCGGGAGCGCTGATGCCGGAGGGTGACACCGTCTGGCGGCTGGCGCGCCGGCTCGACGCGGCACTCGCGGGTCGGGTGCTCGCCGGTGGCGAGCTGCGGGTCGCCCGGTATGCGACGAGCAGGTTCGAGACGGTCACCGTCATCGGCCACGACACGGTGGGCAAGCACCTGCTGACGCGCTTCGACGACGGCCGCACCTTGCACACCCACCTGCGGATGGACGGCTCCTGGTCGGTCTTGGCCGACGGGAAGCGACTTCCGCGCCGGGTGCACCCGACGGTACGGATCGTGCTCGAGGCGGTCGGCGGCCCGACGGTCTACGGCGTGGCCATCCCCGTCGTCGAGCTGCTCCGCACCCGCGACGAGCCTCACGTGGTCGGTCATCTCGGTCCCGATCCGTTGCGGGCCGACTGGGATCTCGACGAGGCGGCACGGCGGATCGAGCGGTCCGCAGGCCGGCCCCTCGTCGCCGTCCTGCTCGATCAGCGGGTCATCGCCGGGCTCGGCAACCTGTGGGCCAACGAGCTCGCCTTCCTGCTCGGGACCAGCCCCTGGACGCCCGTCGCCCACCTCGACGCCCGCGCGGTGGCGAGCGTGGCCGCCAGAGCGCTGAGCGCCTCAGCGCACGGTCTGCTGCAGGTCACGACCGGTGACCCCCGACGTGGACACGAGCACTTCGTGGCAGGGCGGGCGCATCAGCCGTGCCGCCGCTGCGGCACGCCGGTCCGCGTACGGGCCGAGACCACCGGAGACCCACAGCAGCGCCGGACCTGGTGGTGCCCGACCTGCCAGCCGAGCGCGGACCGCGTTGCGCACTGACCGAAGCCCCGTCGACGCTGTGCGGCGTTCCGCGCGTCGGGCTGGGTCAGGGTTCCTGGGCCGGGGGGTTCAACCCCGTCTCGCCTCAGGTCGATGCCATTGTCATGGCCGCCGCGTGGGGACGCTCCGTCACCGCGCTGCGCGCTGCCTCCGTGGCGGCCTGGGCCCTGGTCTGCGTGCAGTGCATCGTCCTGCGAGGATCGTTCGGCAGAGGCCCGACGAGCGTGGACGCGCTGGTGTGCGTCGCCGCCGGCCTCTCGGCCCTGACCGCAGCGGCCGGCGGCCTGCGGTGGCGGGGGCAGCAGCGGTGGGGCTTCCTGCTCCTCGCGGCGGGCATCGGCGGGTACGCCGTGGGATACGTGCTGCTGTTCTACGACCGCAGCAACCACCGCGACGGCATCTTCGGCGTGAACGCCTCCGACTGCGCCTCCCTCCTGCTGTACCCGCTCGCCTACCTCGGCCTGTGCCTGCTGGTGTGGGGCCGACAGGGACGACCCGACCGGGCCGCGGTGGTCGAGGGCGCGGTCATCGCCTGCGGCGCGGGAGCGGTCACCCTGACGGTGGCCAGCCGGCTCTACCCCTCGCTGATGGTCGGTCCCCCGCTGACCGTCGTGTACGACCTCGCGTACCCGGTCGGTGGGTTCACGCTCCTGCTCGGCGCCGTGACGGCCCAGACGATCTCCGGCTGGCGGGCCGACCGGGTGTGGCCGTGGCTGACGGCAGGCTTCGCCGCGATGACTGCCGGGGACACCGCGTACGGGTTCGCCGCCGCCGATCACACGTTCCGGTTCGGGACCTGGTCGGAGGCCCTCTACCTCGCGGGGCCGCTCGGGGTGGCCCTCGCCGCTTCGCGGCGACCCGGCGAGATGAGCACCGAGCCGGTCGACGCGCGGCCGGCGATGGTGATCGCCGGGGTCGCGACCCTCACCGCCATCGGGACGCTCGTCACCGCGAGCATCACCTCGGTGCCCCGGGCGGCCGTCGTGCTCGCCGCGACCTGCGGCGTGCTCGCGGTCGCGCGTACCAGCCTGTTCCTGCAGCAGGAGCGGCAGCTGGCCCACCATCAGGCGCTGGCCCTGACCGACGAGCTGACGAAGCTGCCCAACCGACGCTCGCTCCTCGAGGGTCTGGCGACCGCGACCGCATCGACGGAGCCGTGGTCCCTGATCCTGCTCGACCTCGACAACTTCAAGGAGGTCAACGACACCCTCGGCCACGCGGCGGGGGACCAGCTGCTGAACACCGTCGCGCAGCGGCTTGCCGCACGGGCGAACCCCGCGGAGGTCTACCGGCTCGGGGGAGACGAGTTCGCGGTGCTCTACGAGGGCGGCGTCGATGCTGCGGTCGCCCTCGCCCAGGACCTGCGCGAGCTGGGCGGTGGGCTGATCAGCCTCGGAGACGCTCAGCTCACCGTCAACGCGAGCTTCGGCGTGGGGCTCGTGCCCGCACCCGACGGCTCGCCGCATCCGGTGGGCGAGGCGCTGCGGCGAGCGGACGTCGCGCTCTATCGCGCGAAGGCCTCCCGGACCCGGGTCGCGGCCTGGCACACCGACCTCGACAGCGACATGCGGGAGCGCATCCAGCTGGCGACCGAGCTCCGAGCGGCCATCGCGGCGGGTGGCGGCCAGCTCGTGGTCCACCTCCAGCCGCAGGCCGACGCCGCCGAGGGCCACATCACCGGCTACGAGGCACTCGTCCGGTGGGACCATCA
>CAJCIY010000350.1 GCA_903970495.1 Candidatus Melainabacteria bacterium
CGGGGACGCCGTCGGTCAGCAGGCCCGCAACCAGGTCGGGGACGTCCGGCTCGAAGCGCTCGGCGCTCGCCGCCAGCTCGTCCGCGGTCCACCACCGGACGACGACGTCCATCGCCTGCTCCTCCGGCGTCAACGCCGCCGGATGCGGGTCGAAGCGGGCGCAGCGGCCGAGGAAGATGCGGTGCCGCGAGTCGAGCAGCCCGCCGTCCCACGCGGGACCGAGCGTCCGCAGCTGCGCCAGCTCCGGGCCCAGCTCGAACTCGCCGCAGCCCGTCTCCTCGAGGACCTCGCGACGAGCGGCCTGCTCGTCGGTCTCGCCGGCGTCGACCCCGCCGCCGACGAAGATCCACGTCGGCCCGCGCCGACCTGCGTAGCGCGCGAGCAGCACGCGGTCGTCGGGGTCGAGCAGGACCACCCGCACCGCCCGCCGCAGCCGCGCACCGGAGGCGGTCGGCAGGTCGACCACGCTCACCGCCCGAGCATCCTCGGCGGACGGCGCGAGCGGTGAGCTCCTGGCACTCGCGGCCGGCGGATCGGCAGGACCTGGCGTCTCACCGGGCTCAGGACCAGGCGAGCAGCCGGGCCGGGTCGGAGAGCATCGCGCCGATGTCGGCGAGGAACTGCGACCCGAGCTGGCCGTCGACGAGACGGTGGTCGAACGACAGCCCGAGCGTCGTCACGTCGCGTACGACGATCTGGCCGTCGACCACCCACGGGGTCGGGCGGATCACCCCGACGCAGAGGATCGCCGCCTCGCCCGGATTGAGGATCGGCGTGCCGGTGTCGACGCCGAACACCCCCACGTTGGTGATCGTGATCGTGCCGCCCGCCATGTCGGCCGGGGCCGTCCTGCCCTCGCGCGCTGTCTGCGTCAACGCCGTCAACGCCGCAGCCAGGCCCGGCAGGCCGAGCGAACCGGCGTCCTTCACGTTGGGGACGAGCAGCCCGCGGGGCGTCGCCGCCGCGATGCCGAGGTTGACCGCTCCGTGCAGCACGATCTCCTGCGCCGCCTCGTCCCACGACGCGTTGAGCTCCGGGTGCCGCCGGCAGGCCACCAGCAGCGCCTTCGCCACCAGCAGCAGCGGCGTCACCTTGACGTCGGCGAACTCGGGCAGCGTGCGGAGCCGGCCGACGAGCTCGCTCGTCGCCGTCACGTCGCAGGTCAGGAACTCGGTGACGTGCGGCGCGGTGAACGCGCTCGCCACCATGTTCTGCGCGGTGAGCTTCCGGACGCCCCTGATCGGGACCCGTACGTCTCCGGACCGCGGAACTCCCTGTGCTGCAGGCGTTCTTGCGGCCTGGACATCGGCGCGCGTCACGGTGCCGCCCTCGCCGCTGCCGGCGATCGACGTCAGGTCGATCCCGAGGTCGCGGGCGAGCTTGCGGACCGGCGGCTTCGCGAGCGCCTTGCCGCGGGCGACCGCCGGCGCCTCCGGGGCAGCGGGCGCGGACTGCTTGCGCGCCCGGCGTACGGCCGTGGTCGTCCTCGGCCCGTAGCCCACGAGCACAGCGGTGCGCCCACCGGGCGCGGCGCCGCCGATCAGACCGGCGCCCACCTCCTGCGTGTCGGGCAGCGTCGGGACGAGGTCGGCGGGCGACGGGCTGGGCACCGGCGGTGCGTCGGCGTCGGGCACCATTCCGTCGCCCGGAGCGTCACCCGGCGCGGTGTCGACCGTGATGATCGGCGAACCGACGTCGACGGTGGACCCTGCGTCGTGGTGCAGCTTGACGACGCGTCCCGCGTACGGGGACGGCACCTCGACCGCGGCCTTCGCCGTCTCGACCTCGACGATCGGCTGGTTCAACGTGATCGTGTCGCCTTCGGCCACGAGCCAGCCGAGGATCTCGCCCTCCGTCAGCCCCTCACCGAGGTCGGGCAGCTTGAACTCGCGCAGCTCCATCACAGTCCTCGCACTCGTGCTCGCGACATCAGATCTCCAGCACCCGGTCGACGGTGTCCAGCACCCGGTCCAGGTCGGGCAGGTACGCCTCCTCCAGCCGCGACGGCGGGTACGGGGTGTCGAAGCCGGTCACCCGCAGCACCGGCGCCTCCAGCGCGTAGAAGCACTCCTCGGTGATCGTCGCCGCCAGCTCCGCGCCGACGCCGTGCGAGCGCGCCGCCTCGTGCACGACGACGCAGCGGCCGGTGCGGCGCACCGACGCGAACACCGTCGGCCAGTCGATCGGCGCGAGCGAGCGCAGGTCGACGACCTCGAGCGACCGGCCGTCCGCCTCCGCGGCGGTCGCCGCCTCCAGTGCGACCTTCACCATCGGCCCGTACGCCAGCAGCGTCGCGTCCGTACCAGGCCGCAGCACCCGGGCCTCGTGCAGCGGTCCGGCCACCGCGTCGGTGTCGACGTCGGCCTTCTCCCAGTAGCGGCGCTTGGGCTCGAAGAAGACCACCGGGTCGTCGGAGGCGATCGCCTGCCGCAGCATGTGGAAGCCGTCGGCGGGGTTGGAGCAGGCGACGACCTTGAGGCCGGCGGTGTGGGCGAAGTACGCCTCGGGGCTCTCACTGTGGTGCTCGACCGCGCCGATCCCGCCGCCGAACGGGATGCGGATCGTGATCGGCATGAGCAGTCGGCCGGCGGAGCGGTAGTGCATCTTGGCCAGCTGGCTGACGATCTGGTCGAAGCCGGGGTAGACGAAGCCGTCGAACTGGATCTCGCAGACCGGGCGGTAGCCGCGCATCGCGAGGCCGATCGCGGTGCCGATGATCCCGGACTCGGACAGCGGGGTGTCGATGACACGGGCCTCGCCGAAGTCCTTCTGCAGGCCGTCGGTGATCCGGAAGACGCCGCCCAGCCGGCCGACGTCCTCGCCCATGACGACGACCTTCGGGTCGGCCTCCATCGCCGAGCGCAGGCTCTCGTTCAGTGCCTTGCCGAGGGTCATCGTGGTCACGCCGACTCCTCGGCGAAGCCGTCGAGGTAGGTCGAGAAGCCTTGTCGCTGCTGGGATATCTGCACGGTCGGATCGGCGTAGACCGCCTCGAAGATCTCGAGCGGCCCCGGGTCGGGCATCTCGAGGCAGCCCGTGCGCACCCGGGCCGCGAGCACGTCGGCGTCGGCGTCGACCGAGGCGAAGAACTCGGCGTCGGCGTGACCGCCGCGCGCGAGGTGGGCCTTCACCCGCTCGATCGGGTCCTTGAGCTTCCAGGCCTCGAGATCGGAGGACAGCCGGTAGCGGGTCGGGTCGTCGGACGTCGTGTGCGCGCCCATCCGGTAGGTGAACGCCTCGACCAGCGTCGGACCCTGACCGGTACGGGCGTCGGTCAGCGCCTTGCGCGTCACGGCCAGCGTCGCGAGGACGTCGTTGCCGTCGACCCGGACGCCGGGGAAGCCGAAGCCGCGGGCGCGCTGGTAGAGCGGGATGCGGGTCTGCCGCTCGAGCGGCTCGGAGATCGCCCACTGGTTGTTCTGGCAGAAGAAGACGACCGGCGCGTTGTAGACGGCGGCCCAGACGAACGCCTCGTTGACGTCGCCCTGCGAGGACGCCCCGTCGCCGAAGTACGCGATCGTCGCGGCGCCGTCGGCGTCGCCGACCGCACCGTCCATGGCGATGCCCATGGCGTACCCGGTGGCGTGGAGGGTCTGGCTGCCGATGACGATCGTGTAGAGGTGGAAGCCGTGCTCGCGGGGGTCCCAGCCGCCGTTGGTCGCGCCGCGGAACAGGCCGAGCAGCGCGAGCGGGTCGACGCCGCGGCACCACGCGACGCCGTGCTCGCGGTAGGTCGGGAACGCGTAGTCCTGGGGCAGCAGCGCGCGGCCCGAGCCCACCTGCGCCGCCTCCTGGCCGAGCAGGCTGGCCCAGATCCCGAGCTCGCCCTGCCGCTGCAGCGCCGTCGCCTCGACGTCGACCCGGCGGACCAGCACCAGGTCGCGGTAGAGGGATCGGAGCGTCTCGTCATCGACGTCGGCGAGGTAGCGGTCGTAGACCGGGTGCGGGACGCGCTCGCCCTCGGGCGTCAGCAGCTGGACCAGCTCGACCTCGTCGAGGACGGGCGGGATGTCGGCGACGTCGGGCGGGAACGCGGCCTCGCGTGCCGCGGCGCGCGGCGGTGCGGACTTCGGGGTCACGACGACTCCTCGGGCGTCGGGCGCGCCGCCGGAGGGTCGTCCGGATCGGTCGCACGTACGGGGCCTGCTCGCCGGCGGGATCACCGCGACGAGGAGACCTCCGTCACTCTAGGGGCTGCCGACGCCGCCGGTCGGACGAACCTCAGGCTGGCCGAGCAGGCGCAGGCCGCTGCTCCCACCCGTCGCGCCGCCCGCCTTGGCCTGCTCGTGCAGCGGCAGCAGCCCGCCCCACAGCAGCGAGACCAGGTAGTCGGTCAGGTCCTCGCGGGACATCGTCTGCCGGTCCAGCCACCAGTCGCCCGCGGCGCGGACGAAGCCGACGATCCCGTACGCCCAGGCCTCGGCGCCGCCGCTGTCGAGGCCCGCCTCGCGCAGCGCCCGGCCCATCGACCGGGCCACCCCGGCGGCGATCAGGCTCTGGTAGTCGTGCGCCAGGTCGGGGCCCCGCTCGGCGTGCGGGCGGGTCACCACGAAGCGGTACAGGTTCGGCGAGCTCTCGATCTGCGCGAGGTACGCGTCCACCGCCGCGGTCAGCATCGTCTTCGGCCCGTTGCTGCTGTCGATCGCGCCGAGCACGTCGGACATGAGCTGCTCGGCAGCCTGCTGGCCGACCGCGACGTACAGGTCGGCCTTGTCGGCGAAGTAGCGGTAGACCACCGGCTTGGTCACGCCCGCCTCGGCCGCGATGTCGTCCATGCCGGTCACCGGCCCGAGCCGGCGGATCGCGGCCACCGCGGCGTCGACCAGCTCGTCGCGGCGCGCCTCGCGGTGCGCCGCCCAGCGCTGCTTGCGCCCGTCGGCGACCGGCTCGTCCGCGGCCGGCTCCGCCGCCGGCGGCTGCCGACCGGTGGTGCTCATGCGACCACGGTCCCACGTTCGGTGCGGGAGGTCGGGGGGTAGGGCGATCTCACCACTCAGGGAGGTTGCGATGTCGTTCCTCGACTCCGCGAAGGACGCTGCCAAGAAGGCAGCGGAGCAGGCCAAGGTGATCGCCGACCAGGCGGCGGAGAAGTCCAAGGAGTTCGCCGCCGAGCACAAGGACCAGGTCGGCAGCGCGATCGACAAGGGCGGTGCGGCGATCAACAAGCAGACCAAGGGCAAGTTCAGCAGCCAGATCGGGAAGGTGGCCGACAAGGCCGGCGACCTGGTCGACAAGCTCCCCGAGAAGTAGACCCTCAGGCGCCGGTCTGCCGGTCGCCGGCATCGCCGAGGCCCGGCCAGATCCAGCCGGCGTCGGTGAGCCGCTCGTCGACTCCCGCCACGACGACCCGGACGTCCGGTCCGTCGACGGCGGCGAGGCCGACCGGGGTCGCCAGCACCGCCACGACCGTGACCGGCCCGCTGCGTCGTCGCCGCAGCTCCGCGAGGACGGCGACGAGGGTGCCGCCGGTCGCGAGCATCGGGTCGGCGACCACGGCCGGTCGTCCGGTGAGGTCGGCCGGCAGCCCGTCGAGGTACCACGCCGGCTGGAGCGACTCCTCGTCGCGGCGCAGCCCGACCATCGCGACCGGGGACTCCGGCAGGGCCCGCGACAGGGCCGGCAGCAGCCCGAGGCCGGCGCGCAGCACCGGGACGAGCAGCGGCGGGTCGACCAGCGTGGTGCCGGCGGCGGCGGCGAGCGGCGTACGCACCGTGGTCGGCGCCGTCCGCAGCCCCCGCGTCACCTCGGGCAGCAGCAGCGTCGCCAGGTCGTCGAGCAGGGCGCGGAACCGGGGGGCGCCGGTGCGCTCGTCGCGCAGCTCGGTCAGCCGTACGCCCACCAACGGGTGGTCCGAGACGTGGACGCTCACGACGGTGCACCGGGTTCGCCCACGTCCTCCCACCAGACGTCCGGACGCCGGGTGATGAAGCTGCTCATGAGCGCCGCGCAGGCCTCGTCGTCGGCCACCACGAGCTCGACACCGCGGTCGGCGAGCAGCTGCTCCGGGCCGCGGAAGGTCCGGTTCTCGCCGATGACGACGCGGGGGATGCGGTAGAGCAGCGTCAGCCCCGTGCACAGGTCGCAGGGCGAGAGCGTGGTGTAGAGCGTCGCGCGGCGATACACCGCGGCCGGCTGCCGGCCCGCCCGCTCGACGGCGTCGGTCTCGCCGTGCCGGATCGCGCTGCCGTCCTGCACCCGGCGGTTGCGGCCGACCCCGAGCAGCTCGCCACCGGCGACGAGCGCCGCCCCGACCGGTACGCCGCCCTCGGCGGCGCCGAGCTCGGCCTGCTCGCGGGCGACCTCGAGCCAGTGCTGGTCCTCGGCAGACAGCGGCATCCGCGTACCTTCCCACCTGGGCGAACCGTGGCGGAGCAGGCCCCCGTCGTCGATAGGATCACCGCTGATGAGCGACACCCTGCGGACCGTGGAGCAGCTGTCCGAGGAGTCGGGCACGGCACCCGAGCTGCTGCCCCAGGTCGTCCACGACGCCTCGGCGATCGTCCTGCTGGTCGACCTCGACACCGG
Source organism: Candidatus Melainabacteria bacterium (assembly GCA_903970495.1). GTDB lineage: Bacteria > Actinomycetota > Actinomycetes > Mycobacteriales > CAJCIY01 > CAJCIY01. The sequence continues at coordinate 6,526 of CAJCIY010000350.1, forward strand.
GACGGTCGTCTACGCCAACCGCCTCGCGGAGCAGCTCGCTCCCGGGATGTCGCTGCCGGCTTCGCTGCCCGCATGGCAGGACGCTGCGCAGCTGCGCTGGCTGGCGGCCGACGACGAGGCGGCCAACGCGCTCGACCGGGTCGCCGCCGGCGAGACCATCAACGGCGAGCTCGTCACGGCGGCGCGGGCGAGCGACGCGGCGAGCGCCCGCGA